>NZ_CP059576.1:3507500-3750082 GCF_014109825.1 Legionella sp. PC997 | reverse complement strand
AACATAACTCCTCATTAAATAAGGGTGGTAAAAAGAATATAAAACTAATTATCCACAGCATTTAAATATGCCACTGAAAGTACCTGGACAGCAAGATAATTAAGTATGAAATTATTACGTATAAAATCGAGAAATAGAATTTCTTCGGTTTACTAAGATGCCGCTGCAAGCAAATTATACTCAGCCTTGGGGATAAAGAAAAGTTATCCACAAAAAAAGTGCACGTATTTCAGAAGCAAGAGGAAAAAAGGGGCACAGGCAATTCAAATTCAAAGGTTACAAAGAACTATGTGAGGGATGTACCATTTTTAATTTTAATGAAATTTGCCAAGGTGATGTTAAAAATAAGATTAAACATAAAGCAGATTGAATCAAGTTAGCTATGAATAGATGGGATCGAATGACGGGTATAAGATGCTAATAAAGTATTGAATAAATCCAAATTTAAAAATACATACAAATAGATCACAGGCTTAAAAAGAGCTTACAAACAGAGTTTGTTTCAACTTAACTTATTGTTTTAAATAACAATTTCAAAGTTACTAACAGGAGATAGAAACATAATAATAATAAAAAATTTTAAAAAAATAAAATAATGTAGTTATTAACAGGCAAAAGTGAAAAAATGGAAAGATACAAAAAATAATCAATTATCCAAATTGACAGTAGAAAAAAAGTTCTCTATTATTGCCAGCCTCATAATTTTATTAACAGGTTCATCATGAAACGTACCTTTCAACCTAGTAATTTAAAACGTAAACGTGACCATGGTTTTCGTGAGCGTATGGCTACTCGTGCAGGAAGATTAGTAATTAAGCGTCGTCGCGCTAAAGGCCGTAAACGTTTGACTGCCTAAGTGTTTGCTTTTAAAAAAACACAACGATTATTAACAAAATATGATTATAATCATGTGTTTGAGCAAGCAGAAAAAATTGTAACATCCGAATTTATCGTTCTCTTTAGAGAGAATAATTTAGGTTATGCTCGACTTGGGCTGGCGTTATCAAAGAAAGTGATAGCAAAAGCTCATGATCGAAATCGTATTAAACGGCTGTTAAGAGAAAGCTTTCGACAAAAAGAATTGCCTGCATTCGATGTGGTTTTTTTAGCAAGACAAGGCGTAGCAAAACAAACAAATGCAATCATAAATGCTAGAATGAGCAAAACATGGAAAAAATTAATCTCATGTTACGAAAAATAGTTTGTTTCCCAATCAAATTATATAAATATTTGATTAGCCCCTTGTTAAAGCCTAGTTGCCGATACTACCCAAGTTGTTCACAATATGCTGAAAGCGCTATCCAACACTGTGGCATAACCAAAGGTTTATGGATGGCTTTAAAAAGAGTATTGCGTTGTCACCCTTGGTCACGTGGCGGCTATGATCCTGTACTCCCCAACAACGAGAATCATTGATGGATATACGACGTATTGTTTTATATATGGCGCTTGCGCTAGTTAGTTTATCACTTTGGAATGCCTGGCAAATAGACTATCCACCTCAGTCTCTACCAACTGAAAATGTGAGTACCCAACAAAAAAGTGGGCAACCTTTGCTACCGCAAGTCACCCCATCCGATACGTCTACATCTAACCCTATCAATCCAATTGCGGAACAACCTAAAAGTAGTAATACCCCGCTTATCCAGGTTAAAACTGATGTTTTAGATGTGGCTATTGATCCCGAACACGGTGATGTTGTCTCAGGACAACTCCTTGATTATCCCCAAAGCGTAGATGATAAAAATAAACCATTTCTTCTCTTACAAAATCAAGGCAATGAGCGTTATGTTGCAAACAGCAATCTTTTTGTAGCTTCAGGACAAAACGTCCAAGCGCAAGATTTTAACTTTACATCACCGCAACAACATTACGAAATGTCACCTGATGAGCAGCAATTAACGGTGACGCTTAATGGAAAAAATAGCGAAGGACTCGAGGTAAAAAAAGAATTTATTTTTACTAAAGGCAGCTATCTTATTGAGGTAAATTATAAAATAGTTAATCGGGGCAACGAGGTATGGACTGGATACCTGAATACCCAGCTGTTAAGAAGCTCACCTAAAGAAGATAAGTCAAGTGTATTTCATGTGGGTTCATATACTGGGGCTTCTTATTCGGAACCAGGAAAACACCGCTATCAAAAAGTAAGCTTTAGCGATATGAACAAAGCGAATCTTGATGTGGATAGTAAAGGCGGTTGGGTTGCTATGCAACAACATTACTTTTTAAGTGCGTGGGTTCCTGCGTCTAATGCGGAGAACAAGTTTTATACACGCGCGGTGAATAATGATTACACTATTGGCGCTGTAAGCAAACCGATTACTCTTAAACCCGAAGAGCAAGCCACAATTGGCTCCAGATTGTATATAGGACCAGAAATCACAAGCGTGTTAAAAGGGATTGCCCCATCACTCGACCTAACCGTTGATTATGGAATTTTATGGTTTTTATCTTCGTTATTATTTTCGGTGATGAAAGCAATATATAATTTCATTGGCAACTGGGGTTGGTCAATTGTCTTGGTAACCGTGTTGATTAAACTTGCTTTTTACCGTTTATCGGCTGCCAGCTATAAATCAATGGCAGGTATGCGTAAATTACAACCCAAACTACAAGCCTTACGCGAACGTTATGGTGATGATAAAGCGAAAATCAGCCAAGCAACCATGGAATTGTATCGACAAGAAAAGGTAAATCCTTTGGGTGGTTGTTTGCCAATAGTTATTCAAATTCCTGTATTTATTGCACTGTATTGGGTTCTTTTAGAAAGTGTTGAGCTTAGACAAGCTCCATTTATCTTGTGGATTAAAGATTTGGCTTCACCTGATCCTTATCATGTATTGCCGTTAATCATGGGAGCTACCATGCTGATTCAACAAAAATTGAATCCAGCACCACCGGATCCTATGCAAGCAAAAATTATGATGTTTTTGCCGGTGTTGTTTACTGGTTTATTTTGGAATTTTCCAGCTGGTTTGGTTCTGTATTGGATTGTGAATAATACCTTGTCTATATTGCAACAATGGTACATTACACGTAAGTATTCCGATGAAAAGCCAGCAAAAAAACTGGTTCCAGCTAAATAAATGTCTAGAGAAACTATCGTAGCTATAGCTACCCCACCAGGTCGAGGTGGGGTAGGAATCATCCGCTTATCCGGTCCAAATTCATACTCCATTGCCGTTTCCCTTAATGGCAACAAATCATTACTACCCCGAAAAGCAACTTTTTGTTCGTTTTATTCATCTGCTGAGAATGAGACAGCGCAACAACTTAATGACTTAATAGATCAAGGAATTATGCTTTATTTTAAAGCTCCTCACTCATTTACGGGTGAGGATGTGGTTGAGATTCAAGCACACGGATCTCCGGTAGTTCTTGATATGCTGACCAAAACATGTATCCATCTAGGAGCTCGACTGGCTCGGCCCGGAGAGTTTTCTGAACGTGCATTTTTAAATGACAAAATTGATTTAACCCAAGCAGAAGCAATCGCAGATTTAATTCAAGCCAGCTCACAGACTGCAGCGCGAATGGCATTAAAGTCACTCCAGGGAGAGTTTTCAAATAAAATCAATAAATTAAATGAGAAACTCATTTACTTACGTTTGTATGTGGAGGCTGCAATAGATTTTCCAGAAGAAGAAATTGATTTTCTTAATGATGGTAAGGTCGCTAATTTGCTCCACGATATCTTAACTGAATTAGATCTCATACGTTCCCAAGCCAATCAGGGAGTGATGTTGCGAGAAGGATTATCTGTGGTGATTGCCGGAAGACCCAATGCGGGTAAATCCACCTTAATTAATTGTTTAGCGGGACGTGATGTGGCCATAGTGACCGAAATTGCAGGCACTACACGTGACATTATGCGTGAGCATATTTTATTGGATGACATCCCTTTACACATTATTGATACCGCCGGCTTACGAGATTCTAATGATATTGTCGAGAAAGAAGGGATCAAACGAGCCTGGCAAGAATTAAAAAAAGCAGATTGTGTTTTACATGTTGTAGATGTAAATGACCTGGAACACCATCAATATCTAACTAAGGAAATTAAGGCTGCCTTACCGGCGGAAGTGCCAATTATTACGGTGTTCAATAAAATTGATACCTTAGGCCACAGTGCTCAAATTAACCATCATGATATTTACCTTTCCGCAAAATCAGGTGAAGGAATTGATGGCTTAAAACAAGTAATAAAACAGGTTGTAGGTTACCAACCTAATGAAGGTCACTTTCTTGCCAGAAGACGACATTTGCAGGCATTGGATGAAGCCAAGAATTTACTTTCTATTGGACAGCAACAATTGACCGATCATCGCGCTGGAGAGTTATTGGCCGAAGATTTGCGTCTTGCCCATCAAAGCCTATGCGAAATAACAGGTCAGTTCAGTTCCGATGATTTATTAGGGCGAATCTTTTCTAGTTTTTGCATTGGTAAATAAATCCTTTAAGTTTTTCTTTGAATCGAAATTCTTTCTTTACTGTTTTGAAACATTATGTTAAAAAAACAAACAAAAAAATCTTGTCAAAATCTAAAGCAGATGATAATGTACTAAAAAAAACACTCTGTAAATTTTTTGTAAAGTTAGGGGGATTATTATGGCAGACCCAAAATTGCATAAGAGATGGCGCAATGATAAAGCTAAATTCTTTAAAACCCCTCTTAGTATAAATATTGAAGCTGCCATTGAAGAAACCCAATACCGCGCAACTGCGCTAAACTATCAATTTATTTTGGAAAATCAAAAAATCATTGAAGCTGAATTTCTGGATTTATTTGCAGTATTGCAGAAGCAAAGAAATGAGAGTGATGAAAAAAATAAAGTTTTTTGGTTATATTGTTACTATTGCGCTACTCTGTTAGAACAATTCCATAAAGCCTATTCACAACAAAATAAAGAAGAAGAATATAAGAAATTTAAAGAACAAATAAGAAATTATTTATTGGGAATTAAAGATTCTGCTGAAGAAGAAGAAGCATTTTTGGAATCATTAATAAACGGTTTTAAAAATAGTCTTTATAATTTATTGAGTGCTCCAGCTCACAGTTCTAGAATGCGTGAGTATTTGGCATTTATTAATTTGTGCCGTTTGCAATGGGTATTTACCCGCCTTACCCTAGTATCTGGTTTTTCACTTGCAAAAGAGCTCCATTGGCTTGATAACCTCGATTATTCAATATTGGGTCCAAACACAAATGTAGATCAAGTCATTGGAACACTTAACGCCGCGAATGGGATACTAAGTTATTTTAGTGTTGGTTTGTTTTTAGGGACCCTTTTAATCGATACCGCAACGTTGATTAAACATACCTTTTTCCCCGCAAAGGGAGAAGGTAAGAATACTCCTGAAGAAATTTGGGCCCGTTTTAAATATGAGATTTTTAAACGGCACGGAAGTAATGCAAATGATTTGGTTTGGTCCGTAGTTAACTTTATGACCAATCTCAACCACATCACCCACATACCCGATCCTACAGCAGGTATTATTACAGGTATCTTTTTAGGCTTTGATGTCTCTATGACGTTGTATAAATGTTATTTGGCAAGACAAGAATATGTACTTAAAACATCACAATATGAAACGGAAATTAGGACTATTTGCGGAGGAAAGAGCGAATCCCAATTAACCATTGAGCAGCAAGCCCGAGTTAATGTTCTCAAAAAGCAAATTATAGAGGAAGAGATCAAATGGCAAATAAAGGAGCGCACTTTTTATTTTAATGCTTCAGCTGCTGCATTATTGATGATTGGCTTTACAGCATCATTGGCCTTGTCTGGACCTGCAGCACCTGTTGTCTGTTTCTTCATATGCACTATCGCGGTAGCTATGTATCGATCCAGTGGCGCTTTTAATAAATATCAGGAAAATAGCTTGAGACTGGACCATGCGGTAGGAACTGAACGTGCTTTAGCAGAAAGAGAATTTGAAGCGGCACGTAAGGACTTTTATTTCACATTGATAAAAAATACGGTTGTGCCTATTTTTCTAATTACCGCCTGGGCCACTTGTTGGCCTGTAGGACTGGCTTTCACTGTTTTATACTTAGGGTGCGAGTTGTCTCATGCGTATAATCAACACTGCAGTAAAAACGAAGATCCAGAGGCCTTAGAGAAACCCAATTCGGTATCGGAACATGAATACGACAAACTTCCTTTGCTTACCGTCGATGATTCAGAAGAGAGCTGTTACTGTATGTAGTGATGTTTGAAAGGAAGCGACGCCAAAAAAGCGCTTCCTTATTCTTTGTTTTTTATTGTCAAAGCTTGTTCGTACAACTCATTTTTATTGCCATCAGTTATTTTACACGCAAGGCTTACCGCTTGTTTTAGAGGTAATTCACTTAGTAATACCTGCAGCAGTTTTTCATTGTCGTTTTCCAGTGGAGTAATAGGACGAGGAGGGATAAGTAAGACAAACTCACCTTTAACGTGGGCTGAAGCGGATAAAAGCCAATTCTTAACATCCTCGGTAGTTCCCGAAATAAAACGCTCAAATGTTTTCGTAAGTTCCTTGGCTAAAACTACCTCGCACTCAATCCCAAAAATGGCACCTATATCTTCAATACAGTTTAATATGCGATGGGTTGACTCATAAAAAATTAAAGTATGAGGTTCTGATCTTAAGGATTCTAATTTGCTCTTCCTTGCTTGCTGTTTCGCGGGAAGAAAACCTAGAAACAAAAAAGAATCTGTAGGAATGCCCGCCGCACAAAGAGCAGTGACTAAGGCGCACGCTCCTGGGATAGGAATAACCGGAACTTGATGTTGACGAGCTAATTTTACTAATAGATAACCGGGGTCGCTAATTAATGGAGTCCCCGCATCACTGATTAAGGCTATGGACTTTCCTGATAAAAGTTGTTCAATAATGTGTTTGCTTTTATCATTTTCATTATGCGCATGGAGTGATTCCAGATTATTTTTTATTCCTAAAGAGCTAAGTAATTGTATGGAATGACGGGTATCTTCAGCTAAAATAAAATCAACAGACTTAAGTACCTCTATGGCTCTAAAGGTAATGTCCTCACGATTTCCTATGGGAGTTGCAACGATATAAAGCGTTCCTATCCCTGTTGCTAGTGAGTTAGTCATAGTTTATCCTCTTGCATTATTGCTCATTCAATTCTTGAAAAACATGTTAATAAAAATTCGCGCTTTTTTTTTACTGACATCTACTTTTTTTCTTTGTCAGTGTACTACCGCCGTGAATCCTCCCGAAATGGCAGCGCCAGTGCCTGCACCAAAGGTAGAGAAAAAAATAGCGAATCCTTATTCTAAACCTACTGCAAATTATCTGACTCAGGCTAAAAATCAAGAAGGAATTGAAAAGCAAGAATCGTTACTCTTGGCTGCAGGGCGTTTGATCTCAGAAGGCCAATGGCGGCAAGGTGCTGCTATTTTAGCACAGACTTCTGAGTTAACACCGGAACTTCGAGATGAAAAAAATCTTTTATTGGCCCAAATTGACCTAATCCGTGATCGACCTAAAACGGCTTTAAATAAATTAGCCAATATTAGCGAAACGAATTCATTTTCTGCATATCAAAAAATTCAGCTTCATGAACTCTTGGCTCAAGCCTACTCCAGAGAAGGAAAACAATTAGAGGCAATTAATGAGCGGATAAAACTTGAAACTTTGTTGGCAGATCAAGAAAGCCTGGATAATAATCGCCGCACCCTTTGGTTAACCCTGACACGGATGCCACAAACCGAATTAAGCAATTTGGCCACTCAAGCATCAACCCAACCTGTGTTTCAAGGTTGGATTCAACTTGCTTTGATTTCACGCAAGTATCGCGATAATCCAAAGTCTCTGCTGGTTGCTTTAAATCAATGGCAATCTCAGTACAATAATCACCCAGCAGGTACTATTTTACCTAATCCTCTGGACTCGATGGCAAATAAAATGCGTCCTCAACCCAAAAAAGTAGCACTTTTGTTACCTATGAGTGGTGCATTGCAAGGACCAGGAACCGCTGTACGTGATGGGTTTATGGCTGCATATAAAAATAATAACAGTGAATCCTCAATGCAAGTGAAATCCTATGATACCAATAAAGGTGATATTGCCTCTTTGTATCAAAATGCAATTGATGAGGGTGCCGATTACATTGTAGGGCCTTTAACTAAATCTCAAGTAGCTACCGTTGCGGCCTTACCACACCCTGTTCCTACCCTCTTATTAAATGATGCGGATACTAATATTCAGGAAAATTCCTATTCATTTGGGCTTTCACCCGCAAATGAAGCAACCCAGGTAGCCATTAGAGCAAAAAATAAAGGATATAATCGGGCGTTAATTATTGCCCCAGGAAATGATTGGGGAAAAGAGATTACCAAAGCGTTTGAGCAACAATGGCAAAAAGGTGGTGGTCGAATTGTTGGTACGTTACGCTATGGTGCTAGCGATGATTTGAATAAAAAAATGAAAGATTTTTTACAAATCAGTGATAGTCAGCAACGTGAACAAAAATTAAGGGAATTATTAGGACAAAGGATTCAGCCAATTATTAGTCGCAGGCAAGATTTTGATATGGTATTTCTGTTGGCCTATCCCTCAAAAGCGCGTCAAATTATGCCATTACTGAATTATTATTATGCAGGAGACGTTCCTGTGTATGCTACGGCCAGTGTTTATAGCGGGAGTGCTAATCCACTGAAAGATAAAGATTTGGATGGGATTATTTTTTGTGACATTCCTTGGGTGTTTGCGCATCAGGCAGGTACACGCAATTGGCCTGAACAATTTAACAGTTATAACCGATTGTATGCTTTAGGAATAGACAGTTATACTTTGGCCACCCAACTAAATCAATTAATGCTATTCCCTGCGGATAAGTCACGTAATGGGGAAGGAATTTTATACATGCAGCCGTCTCAACACGTTGCACGTGTGTTCGAATGGGGGCAGTTCAAACAAGGCCTTGTCCATTCCTTAGGTGAGACCGTGTAAGTGATGACTTATGAAAAAGGCCGTATTGCGGAAGAAAAAGCGTTAGCTTATTTGAAAAAACAAGGTCTTACGTTAATTACGCAAAATTACACCTGCCGCTTGGGTGAAGTTGATTTAATTATGCGTGATAAAGAACAATTAGTTTTTATAGAAGTACGTTCGCGCGTTTCTACCCAATTTGGTGGTGGGATCGCAAGTGTTACTTATACAAAAAAACAAAAGATACTTAAAGCAGCTACCTATTATCTACTGAAGCATCGAATGTATGATCAATTCGCTCTTCGTTTTGATGTTGTAAGTATTGATGGAGCAACAGCTTCCATTAATTGGATAAAGGATGCGTTTGGTGCAGATTATTAATTAAACATAGCTTGGGTAAGCGAAGAGTTCAGGGTGAGGGAAGTGTCCACCCAGGCTACAAAAAAATATGAAGTAGAGGTTTAACATGATGGGACAAATGGAAGATCGAGTAAGACATCTGTTTGGGGTCAATATAGAAACCAAAATAGCACTTGCTGACTCGTTATCTGATTCAATCGCCAAAGCGGGGCAACGTTTAGTTAATTGCTTGCTTGCGGATGGAAAAATATTATTGTGTGGAAATGGGGGCTCGAGTGCCAATTGCATGCATTTTGCAAGCGCTATGTTGAACCAATTTGAAGTGGAAAGACCCTCTCTTCCGGTAATTAATTTAAGTACAGATGCGAGCAGTTTAAGCTATTCTGCAAATGATAATCATTATAACCAGGTTTTTGCACGACAAATTCAGGCTTTAGGGCAAGAAAATGATGTATTACTTTTACTAACTACCTCGGGTAACTCGGACAGTATGTTGCATGCACTGCATGCTGCGAATGAACGAGGAATGGACACCGTAGCTTTAAGTGGAAGGGATGGAGGTGTACTTGCCAATCACTTAGGCCCAGAAGATATTGAGCTGCGCGTTGCTTCAGATAATTCAGCACGAATTAGAGAAATGCACTTGTTCATCTTGCACTGCTTTTGTGATTTAATTGACCAGTCCTTATTTGGTCAGGTGTTGGGGTAAAAAAAATGAGTTTCAAATTAAAATCAATCGCTTTTCTTTTAGCAACCACCTTACTCACAGGTTGTGTTGCGGCTGTAGTAACTGGAGCAGTGGCTGGAATGGTTTATGATCGCCGTGGTGTCATCACTATGGAGGCTGATGCGCGCTTATTTCATGTTATTCATAAGGCAATAGTTACAAATCGACAGTTTAGTGATTCACGAGTTGTTGTGACGAGTTTTAATCGTTCGGTTTTACTTGTAGGACAAACGCCTACTCCATCTTTACGCGATTTAGCAGAGAAAATAGCCCGAGGTGCTTCTGGTGCCCATAGAGTTTATAATGAAATCTCAGTTGGATATCCTTTACCGCTTACAGAACGATCCAAAGACAGTTTGATCACCAGTCAAGTCCGTAGCCGAATGTTAGCCAAAAAGGGACTTGAGTCTGGATCGATTCGTATTGTGACAGAAAATAAAGTAGTTTATCTCATGGGTATCGTTAACCAGCAGCAAGCTGCTCTTGCAGTTGATGCAGCGCGACGCGTTAATGGTGTGGATAAAGTCGTTAAAATTTTCCAATATATTCGTTAAATAACATGTTAAAACAAGGATGTTTTGCCGTATTACTTGCAGGTCTTCTATTTGGTTTATCTAGCTGTGTAGGCGGCTTATGGACTGGCGCTACTATGGTTTACGACAGACATAATGTATATAAAAAACTGGATGATTACAGTTTAAATATTAAGGTGAACAATGCGATAACCGTGGATAACGCCTTCAAAAATAATGAATGCGTGATTGATATTGCCGTGTTCAATGGTGATATTTTAGTGTCTGGCCACGTACCATCAGTAGAAATGAAAAACAAATTGAGTCACCGGTTAGCTAAGGTAAAAGGTTATAGACGTTTGTTTAATCAAGTACAAGTTCGTACTGAAGAATCTAATTTGATGCTAGATAGTTGGATAACCGCGAAAATTCGTGGCCAAATGTTTGCAGATGATTCGATTGATCCTAATGCATTTAAAATTGTTACTTCCGATCAAGTGGTTTATTTGATGGGAGATGTTCATAAAGAACAAGCTGAAAAAGTAATTAATATGGCACGAGAGACCAGCGACGTTGTACGCGTGGTAAAAATGCTAAAATATTTTACTTATCAGGATAATTCTGTAGGATAATCCTAAAAAAAACGATTGATTCAAGCAGCACATACATCCAACCGCTTTTTTTAGGATGAATGTATATTAATGGAAATTTCCCTTATCAGGTCGTTTACGCATTTTCCTTAAATTAGATTGACGTACTAATCCCGTAGAGCCATTTAACTCTTCTTCTTCCTCATTAAAACCATTGGTTTGATTACAAGGGTGGGATCTATAGTGTTGTCGATATTCTAGATGATGTTTGTTATGTTTATGATGTAACCCATCGCTATAACGAGCGAGCATTTTTTGCTGCAGACTGGCTGCAGTACGTTGGATCTTATCAGGCATGTTCTTTCCTTTTGCGAGGTTAATAAACACTACTTATTACCCAAGTTGCGATAATAAGTTCCACACTTTAATTATAGACGCTAAAATCGAGTTTAAGGGGACTTCGACAGAAGAAAACCCAATAAGTATATGGAGAAAAGAACGTTTTTTGATTTGTTCTGCAAATGGGTTTTTTACTCTTTAGACCCCATCGAAGACGAGTTAGCACATAAGAACAGCCTCTACCCATCCCAGAGGTCAATCGTATCGCTTGATAATATTGGCCAATAATCAATAAACAATCGCATATGTATAAAATATGGCATTGATTATTCCTGTGGGTTGCTTTATAATTCGCGCGGTGAAACTTAGGTGAATATGTGAACAAACAACTAAGTAAACGCGGAATTGTACGATTATGGCTTATACAGTTAGGCGTTACATTGGTCTTTGCAGCTTTATGTGCACTGGTATATAGTACTAATGCAGCGAGTTCAGCATTGCTTGGTGGTATGGTGTGTATTGTTCCTAATGCGTATTTTGCAAGCAAACTATTTAAGTATCAAGGTGCACGTTCAGCCAGACAGATTGTAAATAGTTTTTATAAAGGCGAAGCATTAAAGATAGTTATATCCATATTCCTATTCACTGCGGTGTTTTTGCTTTTTAAAATCACACCGTTAGCGTTTTTTGCGTCATACATTATGATACAGATGACGCATTGGATTGCCCCGTTGATTATTGTAAATAAACAGAATAGGCCTGAAAGTGACTGAAATGGTATCTAGCACAAACTACATTAAGCATCATTTAACGTATCTTACTTATAACGTTAGTGATATGAAATTGGGTTCGGGTGGTTTCTGGACATTGAATCTTGACACATTATTTTTCTCTATTGTTTTAGGAATAGTGGCTTGTGGGCTAATGTATTTTGGTGCACGCAAAGTGACTACGGGCATACCCGGTAAATTACAGAACTTCGCGGAAATTATGCTGCAATTTGCAGATAATCAGGTTAAAGATTGCTTCCATGGCAAGAATAACTTAATAGGTCCCTTGGCATTAACCATATTCCTCTGGGTTTTCCTGATGAATTTCATGGACATTTTGCCTGTAGATATATTGCCGGCACTCGCTCAAACTGGTGGAATCCATTATCTTAAAGTAGTGCCAACCAACGATTTAAACTTAACTTTTGGATTATCCCTTTCAGTATTTATTCTAATAATTTTCTACAGTATTAAAATAAAAGGTCCCAAAAAGTTTCTCAAAGAATTAACCTTACAACCTTTTAATCACCCTGGATTCATACCTTTTAACCTGCTGCTCGAAGTGGTTGGTCTGGTTGCTAAGCCAATTTCACTAGCACTTCGTTTATTTGGTAACTTATATGCAGGCGAATTAATATTCATATTGATCGCGCTGTTAACCTTAAATGCTGCAACTTCATCAACACTGGGTACTGCGACTTTAGGCTCAGCACAATTTATTTTGGCGCTGGCATGGTCAATATTCCACATATTGGTGATAACATTGCAAGCATTTATTTTCATGGTGCTAACGATTGTTTACCTTAGTTTGGCACACGAAGATCATTAACCGATTTAATTTTCATCCATTGTAAAGGGGATAAATATGCAAGCCGCTAGTTTAATAGCACAAATTCAGAGTATGACCGTTGTTGCGGTTGCCTTGTTAATTGGTTTAGGTGCATTGGGCACAGCGATAGGATTTGGTTTGCTTGGTGGCAAATTCCTTGAAGGCTCAGCTCGTCAACCAGAAATGGTTCCAATGTTACAAGTAAAAATGTTCATCGTTGCAGGTCTGTTAGACGCCGTAACCATGATTGGAGTGGGTATCGCATTGTTCTTTACTTTCGCAAACCCTTTCCTAAGCAACCTGGGTTCTTGATAACACATGATCAGGGCGCCAGGCGCCCTAATTGTTACAGGAGATTAAACGGTGGAAATTAATTTAACATTAATTGTACAAATGCTCGTTTTTGCAGCGTTTGTTTTGTTTACCATGAAATTAGTATGGCCTCCATTAGCAAAAGCAATGGAAGAGCGACAAGACAAAATTGCAGATGGGTTAGCAGCTGCTGAGCGTGGTCGAAAAGAGTTGGAACTGGCACAACATCGTGTAAAAGATGAATTGAAACAAGCTAAAGTTCAATCAGCCGACATCATTGAAAAAGCTAATAAACGTGCTGCGCAAATCATCGAAGAAGCAAAAGAAGCTGCAAAACATGAAGCGCAAATGCAAGTGAAATTGGCACAAGAGCAATTACTGCAACAAGTCAATCATGCTAAAGATGAACTGCGTAAACAGGTTGCAAACTTAGCAATAAGTGGTGCTGAGAAAATTTTGAAGCGCGAAATTGATGCTAAAGCAAATACTGCTTTGTTAGATAACTTGATAGAAGAGATTTAAAATGTCTGATAGTACCACCATAGCCAGACCCTATGCTAAAGCCATATTTGAATATGCTTTAGGGGAAAAAAAATTAGCTGAGTGGTCAGCACATTTGCGAAATCTTGCACAAGCTGTGCTGATGCCTGAAGCGGAGAAGTTTATTGCTAATCCAGGAACAACGGTAGCGCAGCATATCGAGTTGTTGTGTTCAGCAATCAATGTAAAATCAAATGAAAATACGCCATTAAACAATTTAATTACTTTATTGGCTACAAATAAAAGATTGTTATTGCTTCCAGATATCTGTGCACTCTATGAAGCACATCGTGCAGAGCAAGAAAAAACTCTGTGTGTTGATGTTAGCAGTTATTCTGATTTATCAAATGCGCAACAACAGCGCTTAATCGAATCATTAAGTCAGCGCTTACAGCGCAAGGTCTCGTTAAAAATCAGTATTGATCCTTCCTTGCTTGGTGGAGCAATAATTCGAGCGGGCGATTTAGTTATAGATGGTTCAGTTCGTGGCAAGCTTAATAAGCTCAGTACAGAATTGGCCGCATAATTTAGAGGATAGTTTCCATGTCAGAACAAGTAGCGTTAAATCCTTCTGAAATCAGTGAATTAATCAGAAAGAAAATAGAACACTTTAGTGTAGTATCTGAATCACGTAATGAAGGTACTATTGTCAGTTTGAAAGACGGTGTTGTGAGCTTGCATGGCCTTGAGGATGCAATGGCTGGGGAAATGATTGAATTCCAAGGCGGAATTTTTGGTCTGGCTCTCAACCTTGAAAGAGACTCGGTAGGCGCGGTTGTTCTTGGTGATTATTCTACTTTAGCTGAAGGCCAGAAAGGCAAATGTACTGGACGTATTCTTGAAGTTCCAGTGGGTAAAGGACTTTTAGGTCGTGTTGTTGATGCATTAGGAAATCCAATTGATGGTAAAGGTCCTATCGATGCATCAGGAATGGCCCCTATTGAAAAAGTAGCTCCAGGCGTTATTGCACGTAAATCTGTAGACCAACCCGTACAAACCGGATTAAAAGCGATTGACGCAATGATCCCCGTTGGTCGTGGACAACGAGAGCTCATTATTGGTGACCGCCAAACAGGGAAAACTGCAATCGCAATTGATGCAATCATTAATCAGAAAGGCACTGGCGTTAAGTGTGTTTATGTAGCAGTAGGCCAAAAAGCTTCATCTGTGGCAGCAATAGTACGTAAGCTTGAAGAGCACGGCGCATTAGAGCACACCATTGTAGTCGTTGCGGGTGCGTCTGATTCAGCTGCATTACAATTCATCGCACCTTATGCTGGATGCACCATGGGTGAGTACTTCATGGAGCGCGGTGAAGATGCATTGATTGTATACGATGACTTAACCAAACAGGCATGGGCTTATCGACAAATTTCCTTGTTGTTAAGAAGACCACCTGGTCGTGAAGCATATCCTGGTGATATTTTCTATTTGCACTCACGTTTGTTAGAGCGAGCTGCACGAATTAATGCTGATGAAGTAGAAAAATTAACAAATGGTGAAGTTAAAGGAAAAACAGGATCATTGACTGCATTGCCAATTATTGAGACCCAAGCCGGTGACGTATCTGCATTCGTTCCTACAAACGTTATTTCAATTACCGACGGTCAGATCTTCCTTGATGTTGATTTATTTAACTCAGGCGTAAGACCCGCAATTAACTCCGGTCTTTCTGTATCACGTGTTGGTGGTGCTGCTCAAACCAAAATTATGAAAAAGCTGGGCGGTGGAACACGTTTAGCACTAGCTCAATTCCGTGAATTGGAAGCGTTCTCTCAATTTGCTTCAGATCTAGACGATGCAACTCGTAAGCAGTTAGAGCGCGGTCAGCGAATTACTGAGTTGATGAAACAAAAACAATATTCGCCATTATCTGTTGCTGAAATGGGAACTGCATTGTTTGTTGTTGAAAAAGGTTACTTGGATGATGTACCTGTAAGTGAAGTTGCTGCGTTTGAAGCGTCATTACATGACTATATGCGTTCCTCGCATCCCGATCTACTACAGCTGATCAGTGAAGCGGGCGCTTACGATAATGACATTGAAGCAAAATTGAAAAAAGCTGTAGAGGACTTTAAACGTACAGCAAGTTGGTAAGTCAATTTAAGGCGAAGTGATATTATGGCTGGAGCAAAAGAAATCCGTTCGAAAATTTCGAGTATTAATAAGACTCGAAAAATTACTCGTGCGATGGAAATGGTGGCGGCAAGCAAAATGCGTAAAACTCAGGAACGAATGCGCGCATCCAAACCCTATGCCAGTAAAATCTACAGTGTAGTTAAGCATATTGCTCGTGCACATTCAGAGTACAGACATCCTTTTATGACCCACCGCGAGATTAATCGTGTTGGGCTAATTGTGGTTACCACAGACCGCGGTCTGTGCGGTGGTCTCAACGTAAACTTATTGCGTGAAACCGTACGTACGATGCGTAGCTGGAAAGAGCAAGGCAAAGAGGTTGATATTGCTGTAATTGGCCGTAAGGGACAAGCATTCTTTAAACGAGTAGGAAGCAATGTTCTAGGCTCAAAAGATCATCTAGGTGATACACCGGGCATTAACGACCTAATTGGTGTCGTTAAAGTGATGCTTGATGCGTTTAGTAATGGCACCATTGACGCATTGCATGTTGTATACAACGAGTTTGTTAACACCATGACTCAAAAGCCAGTGGTGAAACAATTACTACCATTGCCAAAATCAGAAGAAGACAGCAATGTAATGGGGCATCATTGGGACTATATTTATGAACCTGATGCTAAGGAATTGCTCGATAATCTTTTAGAACGTTATATCGAATTACAGATTTATCAGGCAGTAGTTGAAAATATTGCTTGTGAACAAGCGGCTAAAATGATTGCAATGAAAAACGCAACGGATAATGCCGGTGATTTGATTAAAGAATTTCA
Organism: Legionella sp. PC997; assembly: GCF_014109825.1. Classification (NCBI taxonomy): domain Bacteria; kingdom Pseudomonadati; phylum Pseudomonadota; class Gammaproteobacteria; order Legionellales; family Legionellaceae; genus Legionella; species Legionella sp. PC997. The sequence goes on along the minus strand of NZ_CP059576.1, from coordinate 3,733,248 downwards.
ATTGGCTTATAACAAAGCTCGACAAGCTGCTATTACTCAAGAGTTAGCAGAGATTGTCGGTGGCGCAGCCGCTTTATAAGAGGGTATAAAATGAGCTTAGGAACTGTAGTAGAAATTATTGGCGCGGTTGTGGATGTGGAATTCCCCCGTGAGAATGTCCCTAAAATCAATGATGCATTGAAACTTGTCGATGGTGATTTGGTTTTTGAAGTACAGCAACAACTGGGTGATGGTGTAGTTCGTACTATTGCAATGGGAACAACCGAAGGACTTAAGCGCGGTTTAAAAGCTGAAAATACAGCGAATCCTATTCAAGTGCCTGTTGGCAAAAAAACTCTAGGCCGCATCATGGATGTTTTGGGTCGTCCAGTTGATGACGCAGGTCCAATCGGTGCTGAAGAGCATTGGTCAATTCACCGCAAACCGCCAAGTTATGAAGAGCAAGCTGGAAGTCAGGAATTGCTTGAAACAGGTATTAAAGTTATTGACTTGCTTTGTCCTTTTGCGAAAGGAGGTAAAGTGGGTCTATTCGGTGGTGCCGGTGTGGGTAAAACCGTTAACATGATGGAATTAATCCGAAACATCGCGATTGAGCACAGTGGATACTCAGTATTTGCGGGTGTAGGTGAGCGTACTCGTGAAGGAAATGACTTCTATCATGAAATGAAAGACTCTAATGTATTAGACAAAGTATCCTTGGTTTACGGCCAGATGAATGAGCCCCCAGGTAACCGTTTACGCGTGGCACTAACTGGCTTGACTATGGCTGAAAAATTCCGTGACGAAGGCCGTGATGTGTTGTTATTTATTGACAACATTTATCGTTATACTTTGGCAGGTGTTGAAGTATCAGCACTTTTAGGCCGTATGCCTTCCGCAGTGGGTTACCAACCAACACTTGCTGAAGAAATGGGTATGCTGCAAGAGCGTATCACTTCTACCAAGACTGGTTCTATCACCTCGATTCAAGCGGTATATGTACCTGCGGACGATTTAACTGACCCATCCCCAGCAACTACGTTTGCTCACTTGGATGCTACAGTTGTATTGTCACGTCAAATTGCTGAGTTAGGTATTTATCCTGCAGTAGATCCTTTGGACTCTACTTCTCGACAATTAGATCCATTAATTGTAGGACAAGAACATTACGATACAGCTCGTCGTGTACAACAAACATTACAACGCTATAAAGAATTAAAAGATATTATTGCTATTCTGGGTATGGACGAATTATCTGAAGAAGATAAACGTGTTGTTACTCGTGCGCGTAAAATCCAAAGATTCTTGTCACAACCATTCTTCGTTGCTGAAGTATTTACTGGTTCTCCAGGAAAGTACGTTTCTTTGAAAGATACGATCAAAGGCTTCCAAGGTATTCTCGCGGGTGAATATGATGATTTACCTGAGCAAGCTTTTTATATGGTTGGTAGCATTGAGGAAGCGGTTGCTAAAGCTAAGACCTTGTGAGGTAGGCAAATATGACTAGAACAACGCACTTAGACATTGTTAGTGCTGAACATGAAATATTCTCTGGTGTAGTAGAAATGGTAGTTGCCACCGGAGAATTAGGCGAAATAGGTATTACAGCCGGTCATGCACCTTTGCTTACAGTTCTAAAGCCAGGTGAGGTACGAGTTACCTTGCCTGGTGGTCACCAAGAAATTTACTATGTTCAAGGTGGAATGCTGGAAATACAACCCAACTGTGTGACTGTTCTTGCCGATGTGGTTGAGCGTGCTGATCATCTTGATGAAGCTGCTGTTCTTGCTGCTAAAGCGCAAGCCGAAGCTGCAATGTCAAGCAAAGGCGGTGAAATGGATTATTCCGTAGCTGCTGCAGAATTAGCTCGTGCTGTTGCACAAATTCGAGCTATTCAAAAAGTTAGAAAAATAGTTAAATAGTTATGTAGTTCCAATTTTGTAGCCTCTTTTGTTTTATACTTTTTATTAAAGAGGCTCCAATTCACCATGGTTTTTCTTCTTTTCATTCATAAATTGGGAATTTAACCAAATTACATTAATCTTCGATTATCTGTTTTGTTCTCCCCATTCTTTTTTTCAGGAGTTGGAAATTTTTTAGTGCCAATTTCTGAATATAAAATAACCTGATTTCTGCCGTTTGCTTTCGCAAAATATAAAGCTTTGTCAGCTGACTCGATTAATTCCTCTGGGGTACGCCCATTATTAGGAAATACAGATATACCAATAGAAATTGTTATTGGACCTACGTGTTGCGCTCCATATTTTATTTGTATTCGCGAAACTGAATGCCTTATGCTCTCAGCACGGGTTTTAATCATATCGGCATTGGTGTCATAAAAGACAACTATAAATTCTTCCCCACCATAACGTGCAGCAATATCCCCTATACGAATATCATCTTGTAACACTTTTCCTAGTTCTTTTAGGGCGGCATCACCCGCATCATGCCCATAAGTGTCATTTATTTTTTTGAAGTGATCTAAATCTAACATCAATACAGCGAGTGGCACTTTAGTGCGCTCTGATTGGTGAATTTGTTTTAAAAGAAAATCCTCTAAATAACGTCGGTTATATAAACCGGTTAAAGGATCACGCATGGATTGATATCGGAGATTCTCCCTTAAACGTACATTAGCAAAGGCTAGTGCAGTTAACTCGGCAAACGCAGTAATTAAAAGACGCTGACTTTCAGAAAATGCAATTGGGGTTTCTTCTACAATTTCTAAGTACAACAAACCATAAATATCATTTTGTGCCATTAATGGCACACAGATGTATGTTGAGTTTTGTTCTTTGGTAATGTTTACGTGATTGCAAATTAATTCATGGTGGTTTGACCGCACATGATGAATTCTCCCCAAACGCAGGGCCCAACATTGTTCGGGAGTGAAAGTAGCTTCTTGAGTATTTGGCTCGCCCCAAGTTGTTGCGAGTTCAAGATAGTTTTTTGAGGGATGCATCACATACAAATAACCACTGGCAAAATGCAACATTCGCTGGCAATATTTGGTCATAACATTACTTAATTCATTTTGAGAGTTGCACGCGAGCATTATATCGCTCATCTCGACAAGCAGCGTAATTTGTTCGTTTTTATCTTGTAGAGCTTGCATTCCGGCGTTGAGTTTTTCATAAGAGTCTTTAAGAGCAAGTTGTTCTTCAAGTTGCTTGGTAATGTTGCGGATAATATGCATTGTGCCACTAATCACGTTTTTTTCATCGCTAATTAAACTGGATGTAATTTCATAGATCACCCGCTTTTTTTGAAGTTCCACCTCAATATTTTTAACAACTTCTTCTCCTTGTAGTGACTCCTTCCAGGCCTCAATTAATTTATTTTTTGAGCTCGGACTCTCGGCAAATGCTTCCTCCAAACTCATCCCTACAGCAATAGACTTACCAAATAAACGTTTAAATTCGCGTTGATAAGCTTCATTAAAAATAATGTAGCGGCAATTGTTATCCACGGCTGCTATCATGTCTGTGGCGCTTTCTAGAATACTCCTTAAGCGCGTTTCCACATTTTTTCGGTCGCGTTCTGCCTTGAGGCTTCGGTCAAGCTCTTTGTTGGCCAGGATGAATACTAAAATTAACCCGAATATGCTAATAATACCACCAACTATATTGATTAGGTTTGCCAGTTGGGTATCGTTCAACACCATATCATTTCTTCCCTTGAGCAGGACTAATTCAACCGATTTAATTTCTTGACCTAAGCCCTTAATTTGATTGGAAAGATCAACTTCTTGTCGGAAAAAATCGATACCCTCTTGTGTATTTAACTGATTATTCATCTTTAATTGAATGGTTTGATTTAATTGACTAAGTCGTTGGTTGGTTAAATCTCTAAAACGCGTGACGCGTTCTGCTTGGGAGGGGTTATCCTTGGTTAATTCAAGCAAGTTATCGAAATTTGATTTGAAGCCGGTTTTTATCTTATCCATATTCATTATAAACTGATTATCACCTGAGATAAGATAGCCTCTTTGCTGCGAATTAATGCTGACTATGGCATAGAGTATTTCATCTGTAGTATGAATCACTTCATAAGTATGGGTTACCCAACGGTTCGCTTCGACCAGTTTGTTGGATTGACGATAGGCAAAAATGCCATCCATTATTACAAGTATAAGGGCCGGTATAAAAATAAAATAAAGCAAGACTTTGCTAAATTGAGAATCCGTATTGGCAAATAGCGAGTTCTGATTTTGCTTTTTGCTGTTATTCATATAGGTCAATTCCATTTTCCCCTTTATTCAATTATATATCATTATCAATTAAATTGACCGGGCAGAGAAAATTGTGAATAAAAAAAGAGTATGATTTCTTTTAATTTACAACCACTTGATCTTATATTTTTTTGTAATACACAAAGTTATCCACAGGATAAAAATGATATGAAAAAAAGCATATTTTAAAATACATTAAATTTCAATAACTTATAAATTTACTCCCAATAATTATGAACGTACACACAAAGTTATTCACAATTTATAAGCTCTTTCTATATATGCACTAACCAGAGTTTGATAAAATTACTTTCCAATAGAGCATCACGATGGTTAAATAGTAATTATTAATCCCATGAATAAAAAAACAATGAATGAAGTAACAGAACGCAAAGCATTAACTGAATTTACAGAAAAGGCTTACCTAGACTATTCAATGTACGTCATTTTGGATAGGGCCTTACCCCATATTGCAGACGGATTAAAGCCTGTTCAACGACGTATTATTTATGCAATGTCTGAACTGGGTTTGAAGGCAACTGCCAAATATAAAAAATCAGCGCGTACGGTCGGGGATGTGCTAGGTAAGTTTCATCCTCATGGTGATAGTGCCTGTTATGAAGCCATGGTACTCATGGCCCAACCCTTTTCGTACCGATATCCCTTTGTGGATGGTCAAGGCAACTGGGGATCCCCTGATGATCCAAAATCATTTGCCGCCATGCGTTATACGGAAGCTCGCTTATCGCCTTATGCGGAAATTTTACTTTCAGAGTTATTACAAGGTACTGTGGATTGGACTGATAATTTTGATGGAACTTTACAAGAACCCTCATTATTACCAGCACGCTTACCTAATATATTATTGAATGGTGCAACCGGAATTGCTGTGGGGATGGCTTCAGATATTCTGCCCCATAACTTGACCGAAGTGGCTAATGCCTGCATCCATCTTTTGGATAATCCTCAAGCCGATTTAAACGCAATCAGTCAATATATCAAGGGTCCAGATTTTCCAACAGAAGCTGAAATAATAACTCCGACCGAAGCCATAGCGAACATGTACGAGACAGGTAATGGTTCAATTAAAATGCGGGCTGTTTATAGTCAGGAAAAGCAAAATATTGTCATCACTGCGTTACCCTATCAGGTATCGGGTGCGAAAGTAATCGAGCAAATTGCGTTACAGATGCAACAGAAAAAACTTCCTATGGTTGAGGATTTACGTGATGAGTCCGATCATGAACATCCTACGCGACTGGTTATTATCCCGCGTTCAAATCGAGTCGATGCCGAAGGATTGATGTCTCATTTATTTGCAACCACAGATTTGGAACGCAGTTATCGAGTTAATTTTAATATGATAGGACTCGATGGCAGACCCAGGGTAAAAAATTTACTAGATATCCTGAACGAATGGTTGGCTTATCGATTAACCGTAGTGAGACGACGCTTGGAGTATCGTTTGGCAAAAGTGCTCGATCGCATACATGTGCTTGAAGGCTTACTAATTGCTTATCTAAATATCGATGAAGTTATTGCCATCATTCGTGAACATGAGCATCCTAAACAAGGATTAATGGCTCGTTTTAATCTTAGTGATCGTCAGGCTGAAGCGATTTTAGAGATGAAGTTGCGTCATTTAGCAAAGCTGGAAGAGATAAAAATACGCGGTGAGCTGAATGAACTTTGTGCTGAACGCGATTATCTGCAAAACATCCTAGCCTCAGAGCAACGATTAAAAACCTTGATTAAAGAAGAGATTATTAGAGACAGAGATGAGTTTGGTGATGCGCGGCGTTCACCAATTATAGTACGCCAAGAATCACAAGCATTAAAAGAAGAGGACATCTTACCTAATGAGCCCATTACAGTAGTGCTCTCTAAAAAAGGTTGGATAAGAGCAGCTAAAGGTTATGATGTAATCGGAAGTGAGCTAAGTTATAAAGCGGGGGATGAGTTTAAGGCTCAAGCCATGGGGCGCTCAAATCAACAAATCCTCTTTTTCGATAGCGAGGGCAAAGTTTATTCTTTGCCGGGTCATGTTTTGCCCTCCGCTCGAGGGCAGGGTGAGCCTTTGACCGGGAAGCTTAATCCTGCTGAAGGTGCCCTGTTTGAAGCGGTAGTTGGTGGCGAAGCGGAACAGTTGGTGTTATTAGCTTGTGATGCGGGATACGGGTTTATTGCTAAGATAGGCGATCTCTATGTGAAAAATCGCAACGGCAAAGCCTGTATTAAATTACCGGCATCCAGCCATATTTTGCCACCGCGCGTCCTACCTAAACATGATGAGTTGTTTGTTGCCTGTGCCACAAGTGTTGGCCGCTTACTAATTTTTTCTGCAAAAGAGGTACCTGAGTTATCTCGAGGAAAAGGAAATAAATTAATTAGTATTCCTACTGCTAAAGCATTATCACGGGAAGAGTATGTCATTGATTTGCAAGTGCTCTCCGCAGCGGACTCACTCACCGTGCATGCGGGTAAGCGTCATTTTACATTGAAAGGTGCCGATCTGGAACATTATAAAGGAGAGCGCGGACGACGAGGTAATCGCTTGCCACGTGGTCTGCAAAATGTGACTCACCTGCAAGTCAATACTTCAGAATAATTCTGAATTGAATTATAACCTGGGCCAAAACCCAGGTTATAAGCGCCAAAAAATATCCCGAGTTCAGCGGGCTGCACCAAGCTATGAATTCCTAATGACAGGGACCCCATCGTTTAACCCAGGATTTACTCCAATGATCTATTAAATAATTCATAGGAGTGATAAAGTGCTTGAAGTAATACGCTCATGTCATTTCCAATAATGGAAAATAGTTTAGATAGGGAAATCTGAGTATCCATGTTAAAAATTTTTACCTTTGTTGCATGCCTGTTACTAAGCTCTTGTTTTATGGTTGGCCCTAATTATAAGGAGCCGATAAAACCAGTTGCTGCTCATTGGCCAAAAAAGGATGCAACGGTAAGAGAGGCCCCTTTTACCACCACGAAATGGTGGCAAGTTTTTAATGATCCCGTGCTGACCTCTCTAATTTGTCAAGGGTATCATAACAATTTGACCCTCCAAAGCGCTGGAGTAAGAGTTTTACAAACCCGAGCACTATTGGCCCAATCGGTAGGTCAGCTATATCCGCAGCAACAGGCAGCTATTGGTAACTTTACCTATTATGAGATTGGTGGGGGTGAGCTGCAAACGGTTTTGCCCTCATCTTTTGAAACCCTATCATTAGGTTTTTCTGCGAATTGGGAAATTGATTTTTGGGGTAAATATCGAAGAGCAATTCAAGCCAATGATGCTACATTTTTATCTTCGGTTGCTGCCTATGATAACGCCTTGGTCACGCTTACCGCAGATATTGCCAGTACCTACATCCAAATTCGTACTTATGAGAAACAAATCCAGGTAACGAAAGCGAACATCAGGGTACAAAGAGAAGGATTAAAGATCGCTCGTGCTCGATATAATGCAGGCCAAACCAACCTCATTGATGTGGAACAAGCACAGACCGAGCTTTCACAAACTGAAGCCTCTCTGCCATCCCTAGTAAATAATTTAGAACAACAAAAAAATGCCTTGGCCCTTTTATTAGGTACGGTGCCTAACGGTGTTGATGGGGCACTGAGAAACAGTAAAGGAATTCCCAAAGCGCCTTCAACTGTAGCTGTTGGAATTCCTATCGAAACCTTGGCACGACGTCCAGACATTTATCAAGCGCGTATGGATGCCATTGCACAATCGGCTAAAATTGGCGCTACAAAAGCAAATCTTTTTCCATCCTTTGCCTTAAATGGAACATTTGTTTTTTCTTCTAATAATATTGGTCAAAATTCATTGTCAGATATATTTCAATGGGCAAATCATTCCGTTACAGCGGGCCCGACTTTTAGCTGGCCAATACTCAATTACGGACAAATTACTAACGCAGTTCGCGCCCAAGATGCTGTGTTCCAGCAGTCTTTATTAAGCTACGTTAATTTGGTGCTCAAAGCACAGCAAGAAGTTCAAAATAGTATTATTTCCTATATTGAAGCTAAAAAAACAGAACATGCGTTAATCAAAGCAAATAATGCTGCGATTAAAACATTACGACTGGCAATAATACGCTATGTTGATGGTGAAGTAGACTTCACCCCGGTTTTAAATGCTGAGCAACAACAATTAAGCGTCCAGACCTCACTTGTTAATGCCCAGGCAAATATTCCACTGGCGTTGGTTTCTCTTTATCGTGCGCTGGGTGGGGGTTGGCAAATTCGCGGTGCGAATGATGTGGTACCCCAACAAATAAAAGCTGAAATGGCCGCACGCACGAACTGGGGTACTTTGCTTAAACAGCAAAATCATGAGCCGCCGCGGTCGAAGAAAGATGAAATAAAGCAACTTTATTTACCTAAATGGTAAAGGATTAAACGATGTACCGAAACGCAGCAAACAAAAAGTCTCTCTCTCCTCATATCGGCAGAGGGATGTAGGGGTTAGGGTATTTTAAGGGAACATTAGGAAATTAAATAAAATGGTATCGGGTATGAACTTTAACAGAGATTCAAAGTCAGTCAAAATTGCCGGGATAGTTGTTGCTATTTTACTTCTTATTTATTTGATTTCACATTTTTTTGGCAAAACCAATGCGCCGACCATCCCGGTACCTGCCGTTGTCGTGCAAAAACCCATCATTGCTGAAATGGCAGAATATGTGACCCAAACCGGGAGTACTGTAGCTTATAACTCGGTTAATTTGGTTGCACGTGTCGAAGGTTATCTTGATTCAATCGAGTTTGTAGATGGTACGTTTGTAAAAAAAGGCAAAGAGCTCTTTGTAATTCAGCCCGAGCCCTATTTTGAAAAACTTAGGGCTGCGAAAGCGACTGTTGCTGCAGCAAAAGCATCACTTATATACAACAAATCCGAATATGCACGCCAACAGCGTATGTACAAAGAGCATGCCACTTCGCTAAATGAAGTTGAAAAATGGTACGCCAAAACTCTCGAGATTGCTGCAGAATTGGATAAATCAGAAGCTGATGAAGTAAATGCTGCCATTAATTATAGTTATACTCATATTTCGGCTCCATTTGATGGACGTATTGGTCGGCATTTGGTGGATATAGGTAACCTTGTGGGACATGGAGAAGCCACTAATTTAGCCACCATTGAGCAGATAAATCCCATCTATGTTTACTTTAATCTGAATGAGATTGATTTAATCAACTTACGCGCGGCGGCTCGCGCACGTGGGTTTAAACCGGAAGATATTAATAAAATTCCAGTAGAAGTAAGCTTACAAAATGATCCTAAAACGAAGTATAAGGCAACGCTGGATTTCGTTAATACCGGCCTTAACGCGTCTACAGGAACTATGGAGCTTCGCGCTGTTTTACAAAATAAAGAGTACATTTTTGTTCCTGGCCTTTTTGTGCAAGTGCGAGTTGCAATCTCCAGACCTAAAAAACAATTAACTGTGCCGGATACTGCAATCCTTTATGACCAAATTGGCTCTTATATATTGACTGTGGATGAGAACAATGTTGTGGTCACGAAAAGGGTCAAATTAGGTAGTGTAGAAGAGGGAATGCGGGCGGTTGCAACGGGACTTACCGCTCAAGACAGAGTAATTATTGAAGGCCTGCAGAATGCGACTCCTGGTAATAAGGTTGAGCCACGTGAGAAAACAACACCACCAAAAAATAATGGGGAAGCCAAGCATTAATCATGTCAGGCATGCGTTGTTCGAAGGAATTGTTACAACAAGTGAGAAAACGGCAGAATGATTTCTAAATTTTTTATTGAGCGGCCTATATTGGCAAACGTTATCGCACTACTCATAGTGCTATTGGGCGCGGTAGCTGTATTTATATTACCCGTATCTCAATATCCTGCCATAGTCCCACCCACCATACAGGTAACCACCACCTATCCTGGAGCGGATGCGAAAACACTCATCAAAACAGTAGCTCTGCCTATTGAACAACAAGTGAATGGTGTGGAAAACATGTTGTATATGCAATCCAACAGCACGAATAATGGTACCTATACTTTGATTGTTACTTTTGCAATCGGCACGGACCTTAATTTTGCCCAAGTATTGGTGCAAAACCGGGTTCAGTCTGCCATGGCTCAGCTGCCTGAATCAGTGCAAAAACAAGGGGTTTTGGTCCAACAAAAATCAACGGCCATTCTTCAATTTATTACCCTAACCTCCAAAAATAATGAATACGATGGACTATTTCTGGATAATTATGCTGCGATTAATATGCAAGATGAGTTGTCGCGTTTACCTGGGGTAGGAAATGTGCTTATTTTTGGAACCGGGACATATGCGATGCGTGTTTGGCTGGATCCCAAAAAAATGTTGGCTTACTCCCTAAATCCAAGTGATGTTCTGCAAGCCATTAGTCATCAAAACCAGGAAGTTTCTTCCGGGCAAATTGGTGCGCCACCTACCAGCAGTAAAGCCTCATATCAATTTACAGTGAATGTTCCGGGACAACTTGCTGATGTCGATCAATTTGCCAATATCATTGTGAAAACAATCGCACAACAGTCCAATCAAACGGCTAATCAAAGTAGTAGCGCTCAAATTGTACGTATTCGGGATGTGGGTCGTGTAGAGCTTGGGTCTAACAGCTACAATCAGATCGCGAAACTGAACAACAAGCCGGCGGCGGCAATTGGTATTTACCAGCTTCCTGGAGCCAATGCACTGCAAGTGGCAACTGAAGTACGTAAAGCCGTTGAGAAAATGGCAAAAAAATTTCCACCAGGGATGGAATATTCAATCCCGTTTGATACAACCGTTTTCGTGAAGGCTTCCGTAGACGAAGTATATAAAACCTTGTTCGAAGCGGGCATTTTGGTTCTGGTTGTTATTCTGCTTTTCTTACAAAATGCACGCGCCACTTTAGTTCCTACAACTACGGTACCGGTAACCATCATTGGCGCGTTTTTCGCGATGTTGGCCTTAGGTTATTCCGTTAACTTATTGACATTATTTGCGTTGGTCTTAGCAATTGGGATTGTGGTTGACGATGCGATTGTAATTGTTGAAGGCGTAACCCAACATATTGAAAGAGGGACGCCACCCAAACAATCAGCAATTAATGCGATGGCCGAATTAATGGGCCCCATTATTGGTATTACGCTGGTATTAATGGCGGTATTCGTTCCGGCAGGTTTTATGCCTGGCTTGACTGGAGCGATGTACGCCCAGTTCGCTTTGGTTATCGCCGCAACCGCGTTCATTAGTGCGATTAACGCTATGACCTTAAAGCCCACACAGTGTGCTTTATGGCTCAGGCCCATTGATCCGCAAAGAAAGAAAAATATTGTTTTTCGTTTATTTGATAAGTATTACTACCCTATTGAAAATACCTATCTCAGATTCATTGACAGACTGGTCCATAATAATAAATCAGTTTGTCTCATTGGCCTTGCTTTGGTGCTATTGGCAATTTTAGGCCTTAGCCGTATTCCCACTGGGTTTATTCCTCTGGAAGACCAGGGTTATGCCATGATGAACGTGCAACTTCCAGATGGTGCCAGTTTAGGTCGCACGGAAGCCTTATTGCGTGATTTGAGCGACCAAGTATCTAAAATCGATGGAATTGCCAATGTGATCACCATTGATGGCATCTCGCTATTAGATAGTAGCTCGAGCCTTGCCAATGGTGGAGTTTTGTATGTGATGTTCAAAGATTGGAGTGTTCGAGGTAAAAAAGAGGATTTGCTGTCGATGTATAAAGCGCTTAATGCCATCGCGGAAAAAACCCTTGGCGCTAAAATTTTAGTTATGATTCCTCCGCCCATTCAAGGTTTAGGGACTTCGGGTGGTTTTCAGATGCAAGTTGAGTTGCAAGATGGATCATTCGATTATCAAAAATTGCAAACGGCTACCGATCAGTTGATTCGCTACGCAAGTCAGCAACCTGAGTTACAAAGGATGATGACCTCTTTCCGTGCTTCAGTCCCTCAGCTTGCTGCGCCAATCAATCGTATCAAAGCAGAAGCTTTGGGCGTTTCTGTGGGCGATGCATCGGATACCTTACAAACCTATCTTGGCTCATCTTATGTGAATTTATTCTCAAAATTCGGACAGGTGTTTCAGGTTTATGTTCAGGCAGATGCAGATTCTCGCATGACGGTTGGCGATGTTCGTAATTATTACGTTAGAAATAAATCCGGTGAAATGGTGCCATTGGGAACCCTGACTGATATGTCACCTACCGTGGGACCGTCCATCATTTCTCTTTATAATTTATACCCTTCCAGTAATATTTATGGGGCTGCGGCACCAGGATATAGTTCAGGCCAAGCCATGCAAGTGATGGAACGCTTAGCGAAGCAAGTTTTGCCAGCAGGTGTTTCTTATGAGTGGACGAGTACTGCCTATCAGGAAAAAATTGCCGGAAATATGAGTTATTATATCTTTATTTTGTCACTGGTTTTAGTATATCTGATTCTTGCCGGTCAATACGAAGACTGGATCGCTCCTGCTGCGATTCTATTAAGCGTTCCCTTAGCCCTAATTGGGACGGTTCTTGCTTTGTCCGCCTTGGGTCTTTCCAATAATATGTATACCCAAATTGGGATATTGCTGCTGATCGCTTTGGCTGCAAAGAACGCCATTTTAATTGTTGAAGTAGCAAGAGAACAGCATGAGCTTCATAATAAATCGATTATGGAAGCTGCTGTAATTGGTGCTAAAACCCGTTTTCGCCCTATTTTAATGACTTCTTTTGCCTTTATTCTGGGAGTGATGCCTTTAGTATTTGCAACAGGTGCTGGGGCTAATGCACGGAAGTCCATTGGCATTGCAGTATGCAGTGGGATGTTGGCATCGACTTGCCTCGCTGTAGTTTTTGTCCCTGCATTTTTTGTGATGTTGCAGACCTGGCATGAGAAAAGAAGGAAGAGGAAAAACGCTCATCCACAAGGTGTGGAACAAGAAGTTAAACTTTAGCTACCCTAGAATACTTGGAGTAATGGCACGTCATCTCTACTTTTAAGTTCGGAATTACATCCGCTAAATCCAGTGTTTTGATAGAACACTTGATTTTGCGATCAAATTTATAGATAACCGAGTGCCCTGCACTCCTTCCGCTAAATACTTAAGGTTGGCATAATGTTATTATGATAAAATAAATACACAATGTATATTTTTTGAGTATTGACCGACATTTTTAATAAACTCCAGATTAACTTAATTTTTAAATAAAACGACACGTATGACTCAGAGTGAGCGCCATCCTCTATCGATCTCTTTTTCCACTCATAAGGTTTCGATAAGGTTTCGTATGCTAAAATATGATCATCAAGGCTATTTTAGGAGTCGGGATGTCATTCTTGGCACATTTCAATAAAGTTATAAGCGCAGGTGACGGACATTATCTGGAGCAGTTCAACGCGATAAAACGTGTAGATATACAAATCGCAATATATCAAAAATTACTCTATAAAGCCGGTGAAGAAGGTAAAGAGAGTGCTGCCCACGCTGCCTTAGAAAGCATAAAAAACGACTTCCAAAATTGGCCATCCGACCTCAAATCAGGAATAGAGATTGAGGACCAACGTTATGCAGTAGCCAAAGCCAATGCTATATATCAAGATTATCTATATCAAAAAACCTTCGAACGTGTAAAGGATATGAAAGAAAGGGGTTTATCGAAGGATTTATTGTTTGATCCTCAAGTACGTTTAGTTTACGAGTTAACCCTTACCAAAGAAGAGCGAGAAGAAGTTTGTAATAAAATAGAACAGCAGATGCCTCTTTCTATTAAGCAAAAACTAAAAGGCAAGTCTATAGACGCGGATCTCAAGCAACTACTTGGCGGCCGCACCCCGACAAAAACCACCCTATGCTCGATTGATTTAGGCTGTATTGCTAAAGCGCCAACGGGGGAGAATTTGAAGCTATTTAAAGAGCTTCGTACTATGTTTGTAGCGAAATATGGTAGACAAAACCTGTTTGCTCATCAAAGAGCAAGTATGGTGGCTTCTTTTGAAGAAAGCTATGCTCATATGTGCTTAATGACGAAAACCTATGAGAGTGTCTCCAGACAATTTGATAAAGAGCCACTTCAGATTGACGATGCGCAACCTAAGGTTGGTAAAGAGGATTGGAAAAACATACGTCATAAGGCCGCTCTAGCCCTTCAAGATAAAGTGGCGGAGTCTTATAAGAAGGCAGTTTCTAAAGCTACCACTGATGGTGTTGTAGATCTTTATAAGCTTAATCAAAATTTGGCAAAGGAGCGAGTTAAGTTAGCTGACTTCTCCAAAAAGATCATCTTAGAAAATGTAGTTACCCACTTAAAAGAAAAGGAATTCGGTCGAGAAGATATTTTAAATTACATGCAAAATCTAAGCAGCCGAGTAGATAAAGATTCATTTACGCATCAAACTGCTACGGGATACGATTATTTCTACACCTCGAACTATTTACAGCAGGGTATGTTAATCACCGGGACTAAAAATACAGCCCATGATAAACCTCAATTCAAGGAAAACATAGAAGATCAGCTCGCCTATAGACGGGTTACCTATACTTATCGAGACAAAGAAGCTGTTTTGCAACCAACTTCTGCCATGAGCTCTCGTATTCCCTCTCCCGCGCTGGTTTTTCATGGTATGTCGGATGAGTTAATAAAAAGAGACTTAGTACAGAAATTTGGTTTTCTCCATGATGAAATGCGCGTTATGCGTGGTGGGAAAGATGGACCTGCGGTGGAGAGCTTATTTACTTCGTTTCACTCCGAATTTTTTGATCAATACGGTGATGGGAATAACCTGCAAAGAGCGAGTGCCTTGTACATCATTCAAGCCATGCATGATTTTAATACTCCATGGAGCATTCGTGCGAAAAAACTAGAAAAGCAAATCAGTGATTTTCAGCAGACAAACGCCCATTTAGAGGTTGAAGTTCAAACAGCGGAGAGGGCTATAGCACAAGCACAAATGAAGTTAAAGATTTTAAAGGAACAAGGTTTGCCAACAGCAAATAAGGAGTTAGAACTTACAGCGTTAATAAAAGAAAACGCGGCAACATTTGAAAAGAAGGCTCATTTGCTGAAATTAAAATCTGACCAACAAAAGATGCAAGAACTGGCAGAAGAGCAAAATCTAGAACAACCTCCTAAGAATAATTTCATATACATTCAAAACATAGGCACCAATCGTCACACTCAAGATTTAGGCTACAGAGGCGATAGAGGATTTTTCGATGTCACCGGTTCTTTGGAATTGGATGATATTACCTTAAGTGCCGAAATGGCGATGCTGCATACACTGCAAGAAAATAGCGCTTTTCTTAGTAATGACATAAGGGAACAATTATCTAGAATAAATAGGAAAGTGCTTAAAGAGTACCGTGAATTTTTAAACGATGAGCATAGACCCCTATATTTTGCTGAGTCCCG
The DNA here is from genome assembly GCF_014109825.1 of Legionella sp. PC997. NCBI lineage: Bacteria > Pseudomonadati > Pseudomonadota > Gammaproteobacteria > Legionellales > Legionellaceae > Legionella > Legionella sp. PC997. The sequence continues at coordinate 3,717,626 of NZ_CP059576.1, read as the reverse complement.
GCAAGGAGAAAAATTAATTGCGGAAATTAGAGCTTTTAAAACCGGATTAAAAACGCAATTAGACACTGAAGCCCAAGAAGCTAGTAAAAATAAAATCGAATCCAATCACTTACCAACCCTGGCTTCCAATACTCTAGCTCGTATGATGGCGACCAACCAGCATTGGGACAGTCGTTATGGCCAGCTGAGTCAAGCTCTGAGTATGTATATTGAATGGGCCTCCACTGGCGGTTGTAAAAGTGGAAACGAACGAAATCAGGATGTGATGTTACGATTTGCATTATTAAAAAGCATTCATGAACGTGTTGAGCATGGAGGAGAAAAGGAACTCAAATCTCATGAGCGAAAGATTTATAAACGAATGACAGCTTATATTAACGGAGAGACCGCTGATCCTGAGAAATTACGAGTTGCAATCTCTGAATCAGTAAGCCAATGTAATATGCATGGTGGAGCTGCTGCGATTTCCCGTGAAGACCAAGGGGGTGCGGCCAAGGTAAGTAGTTTTTCAGCGGTGCAAGATATTAGAAGTCCCTTTTTGCAATGGACTGCTCGTATTGCTTTGATATCACCCATGCTTCTTGTAGTGCCTTTAGTGTTATTCGCATTTTCGAGTGTGAGAAAATTCTATTCAGGTTTATTCGACACTAACAATGCGGCGGATAGGGAAATGAAGCTTGACGCAACCGGTGCGAGCAAAACTCAAGCACATAAAGGTCAGGATAAGCGAACACGAGATGTGGTGCTTGAGGTTTTAAGTGAAGACAATTTATTTACTGGCAAAGGAAAAACATTAACCAGTGAGGAAAAGGATTTATTCAAGAAAGGAAGTATGGAAAAGCTAGAAAATGAAGAAAAGCAAAAGAAACAAGAAATACAGAGTTCTGTCCCTTCCTCGGTTAGCACTGATTACAATGCTGGTATAAAAGCTCTTTCAGAGTTAGGTTTAGCAAAAGCAGATATAAAGGGAGTTGAAGAAAAGATTCTTGAACCCCAAAATCATTCTGGTGAGTTACCCTACGATTCCCCAGATGACATCCCATCAGTAGGCAATGGGAGTATGGTATTAAAATAACATTTAACTTTAGGACTGAGTGGTAGTGAAATTTTAGCCTGGTGGAAACGAAGACCTAAACCAGAGGGTTGGTGTGAAATTCCCCAAGTTTCCCTCAGCACTCTGGCCAAAATTCTGGCTACTCTAGATTACAAAGGTCGCTAATATTCTGCTTTATTTCCATAGATAATTGCGTCATGGGCAATGTAGCTAAAGCCGCGCTCTGATATAAACGCTTTATTTCTGCATTATCCATTGCGTCCAAATGTAGGGCGATGGTTTGGGCATCGCCTCGGGCCAAGGGTCCGGTTAGGGATTCTGCAATCTGTTCTGTTTGCAGTAAATTATTTAGATTTCCTTGCATTAAATTAACCATCATCTGCCGACTTTGTTGGTTATTAATTCCCGCTTTTAGAAATAATTCTTCACTGCAGGCTGCTAAGGTAATTAAATAATTCGAAGCCATACAGGCTGCGGCATGATATGCGGCTTTTGCTTCAGGTTTAATAGTAATTAGTTGCGCGTTCAATTGCTTACATAGGATTTTTAACCATTCACATACTTCATTGTCTCCCTCCACAACACAGTCGACACGATTAAACGCGAAGGGCTCGAGATAGTTTGTCTTAAATGCTTTTAAAGGATGAAAACTCGCCACAAAGCAGTCTTTTTTTCTTAATGGGGCAAGGGAGGCGGAACTGAGTACGCCGCTACAGTGAATCACAAAACTTCCTGATTTTAAGCTCCTGTTATGAGCTAAAGTGTTCACAACCTCCTCAATAACATCATCATTACAACAGATAAAGGTTACCTCTGCTGCAGGTAAGCGTTCTATTTTGTCGAAAGCTTGGCCGAAACCTATCTCACGACATGCTTTTTGGGCATTATCCAAACTTCGGTTACAAATTGAAATGGATGAAAAGAGCTGCGCTTTAAACAAGGATAAGGCTATATTTTTACCCAACCGACCAGCACCTATAATATTACATTTCATGTTCTTTTCTTTTCCAAGTAAATGTTCCATTTAATAAAGTAACTTCTAAATAGACCTGCCAAGTGTACTCTTCTGCGGCTTTCCTTAGGCTCTGAAATGGAGCGAAATGACGGATTTGCGGACAAGCCGGAGAACGAGGCGGTTTTCTTTGCCTTCACAAACGGATAACGAGGTATTAAAAATGCAATTTTAGCAAAAAATCATCACCATTTACGCAATTATTGGTTATAATACTCTCAATTTGTCATATTGAGAAATGAATTATGCCTTTTATCGTACAGGGAAATGCACAACAAATGTTCCAAGCATTTGGACAGGACTGGGCAATTGCAGAACAAAAAAATGACATCAAAATAATTTATAGGGAAGTCATTAATTTCCTTGGCTCTATACCGCAAGCAATAAAACATTTAAATATTTGGCAAAAGAAGGCATCAGGAAGTCATTTTCTCCAGGGTAATATGACTGCAGGTAATTTAGCCTATTTATTTGGTCCCCAGCCTCTAAAGAAAAAAGATGAAACTTTGGAAGTCTATCATGCTCAGTTGATTCGTCAGGATTTCGCCTACATTAACGATGCAGAAGAAGACTGTGGTCTTGTGGTGATGTATCGAAAGGATGATCCAACACAATGGATAATCGGCTTAATGAAAAAAGGACATGCAGTACCACAGGATCGAGAAATTATCTGTGCAGCGAGTTTTGATTTACAGCCGTTTATTACAGTACCTGGCTCTGGGATCAGCATTTCTTCTGGCTACTCTTTGGATCCACTATTAAATCAAATTGGCTCTGCTCTGCCCAAATATTTAATACAAAAAGCATTCAAAGATAATGGAATCAATTTACGTTTTCAACGTATTGCATTATTGATGAAAAAGTTACATGTAGGACAGGATGCTGCGACAGTTCGCACGCCTATTCCTTTTCGCGATTTCAATTTACGCGATTTATTTGCAGAAAACCCAGCTATAGATTTGCTTTTTCACTACAAAATATTAAATGAACTTTCTTTGCCTGTTCCCTTAATTGAACAACTTTTGAAGCCCTCCAGCCCATTGTGTAAGGAAATTTTAGAAATTAAATTCACTGATGATGAGCGGATAAATAAGAGTTTATTAAAAATCACAATCATATTTTATGAAAAAGGGCTCCTCGAACAAAATCGGGAGCTGCTAAAGAATTTTGAGTTCATAAAAAAATTCAGTGGTTTTATGTGGAATGAGACGCAAATTAAATTACTTCCTTTTTTAATTCAGCAAAATTATCCAGAAGATTTAATCCGTCTTATCTTATCTGATGATGCTTATTACCAGGCAATAGATACTTTAGTAACATTAGAACCAGCTCTCACGGAAGATGTTCCCCAATTTTTTAAAGATCCTAAAAAACTGGAGGAATTAAGATTTATCCATTCGCTACCCGATGAAGACTGTAAGAGACTTTGCTTGATTTTTTGGGTCAAAGGATCTCTATCTGCGGATGGCTATCAACGAATAATTGATGCCACCAAGGATTATCCCTTAATGGCTTCGACCTTGGTTGCTTTGGATCAAAGAAAAACGCACAATATTGAAGAACTGGAACGAGTGGCCTTAGTTCCTCGCCGCCATTTGCAAGAATCAATTCTCAAGCATTTTAGTAATGAGCTTTCAGATCTGCATGATGTTCCCGCACGTCTACGTGAGTTAAGGCCTCTAGAACTTGAAGCAGCCAGTAAAGCACTACTTCTATTAAGGGAATCAGGAGTGGGGAAAGTAGAGGTAAAAGACCGAGGGATAGGACCCGCAATCGAGCCCAAAGCGTATCACTTGGTGTTGGGTAAAAACTCTCAGGGGCAAGCCTTACGTCTTTTTTTACCCCAGTTGAAACATATTGAGGAAAATACTCGAAAGGTATTAATAAAGGTTCTTTATGCTGGCGTACAAAATGGGATCCAGACCCAAGGAAATGCAGTACTTGCAATAACTGATCCTGTGCAATTGGCTTTAGCTATAAATTTAAGGGAGCGATTTATTTGCGTTAGCCAAATGCAAGATTTAAAGCTCAAAACTGAAATGGTGGAATTCGCGGCAGAGGAAGAGAATGAAAAAGCCCAACGGTTTCGCCAAGTTATTTTACGTGTTGAAGCACAATGTAAAATAATTCATGAGCGGTTATCTGGGGATGGCTCATATAGAGCAACGTATGAAAAATGGCAACAAGCTGAAGAAGCCTATAGAATTTCATTATATACTATTGCTTATAAAATGCTTTTGAATCCGAGTATTGCCAAAGACATGCGTACCGAATTAAAGAAAGCTGAAAAGAAAATACTTGATATTGTTGATCCCGAAAGTGACTCGTATATCTACAAAGCGATCATTGTCCTTGCTAATATAGTGATCGCCGCTTGTTCCTTATTAGGGGCCAATGGATATAAATACCACAAGACTGGAAATTTTTGGTTTTTTAATCAAACCAGCTCAGGAGAAGAGCTCCGAGCTCTTGATAAAGAAGTCCTGTCGCTTATAGAGCCGGAAACAATGGATGAGAATGAATGGTGGTCATTCAATCCATGTTGTGAAATGAGTTAAACAAGTGTAGCCGTTATAGGCTACAGCCTTAGCCCCGAGATCTTATCTCCCTCCGGGCTAGGGCATTCTTATAATCCCAGACCTCTACTGTAACTTGCTGAGTTATAATAAAAAAAGCTTCCCTATCATATTAAAGATCATTTTTTGGTGATGTGGCTAGAGCTTGAAGCGTATTGTTTAGTTTCCTAGTTATCTGTTTGAAAATTATTCTTGAACTTATTGAATATTTCTGCTTAATATGAACTATTCTAAAGGACTACTGTGATTTAATGGATTAAACATATGGGAATTCCAAAAAAGGCGCTAAGACATAGCCAACTCACTTATTCTGAAAAAAACCCTATCTCCGATAGCTCGCATCAAACATTTCACGTTACTTTTGAAGAAGATGGCGTTACCAAGAAAGCTTTTTTTAAAAGATTAGAACCGAAAAATCACTATCCCGAATTATTAGCCAAAATAAGTGTAGCGACTTCCTCATTCAAGAGGTTGTTTCAAGGAAAACGATCTGCCGAAGAACGCTTAGTATTTGAGCAATATGATGTAGAATTATTATCTGATAACCTTGAATCGAATAGCCCCCAAAAAGAAAACACCCTTTATATTAAATTAGATCACGATGATTCTCTGAAATACGTGGTTAAAACTCCAGAGGGATTGGTAAAAGAAGATACCATTTTAATCAAAGATATTCCCGATTTTAAGCCGGAACAACCGTTCACTCTAGAGCAGCTTCAAACGGTAAAGAGTCATATTCTAGAAATTACCGCAAAAAGAGGCCACACCCAAGATAAATTAATCGGAACGCTCTCCATTGGTGTTGAAGACTTCAAGCCCTTTCATTTTGCTAAAGAAGGCATTCCTATAAATAGTACTTTAAAGGAACAAGTTGCTCCTAGTGTAAAAACACTTATTGAGAAAAACATCATGGAACTTTTGCTCGGCAGATGGTTTCTTGATGATGATGATGCGCATCCGCATAACCTGAGTTTAAACGGTGATATCGATTTTGACATGTTTTTCTATTGGTTCACTATCTATATGAAAGAACCAAGATCAGTAATCGGTGTTCCCAAAAAGCACATTACCCTAACTGTTCGTGATTATGAGACTTTTCCTAATGTTCAAGACTCTATGCCTTATCATTGGCCACATTATACCCATCCGGGGCAAGAGACTATTCCGGTTATTATACCTGGGGTACAAGAACTCGCGCTTAAACGATTGCCTAAAGCTTATGCAGACCCAGTTGAGTTCGCACGTTTGGCGCAAAATTCGGTTGCCCAAGAACAAAAGCTGGCTGCAGCTTTAAAGGCTCTATTAACCTTTCAGCCCGACGTACAACGCAAGCGCTTAACGGAACTCTTCGGGGATTTACCTTTAAACTACACTTCATTAGATGAAACTGATCCCAGTTTAAGGGCAAAATATGAAGAGATGTATCCTCGTTTTTGTAATGAAAAAACAAATACAGAATCATTTGTTGATTTTATGATGAGTTTATATCAGGAACATTATGATAATTTGTACCGAGTTGTAGTTTTTTATATGGGATGTATGGATAACGGCTATGGTTTACCGTTACCGCCTACGTATTTGGCGCTCTATCAAAAACCCTCTTTTTACCGCAAGGTAGAAGAATGGACCAAAAAAGAAAATACAACCAACTTTGCAAAAGAAGAGACGCATAAGTATGATCTTGGTGAATTGCAAAACCGTTATCACCAAGTTTGGCGTGATGCATTTGCCCCTATAATGAAAGAGTTGATCTACAGCTCCTACCGACTAACGAACGCTTTACTTAAAGAAGCAACTAATCCCCCTTATGTGCAAATTTCCGAACTGGTGAGTAAAAAAGCAACCGATGAAACCCTAACCAATGCATGGGAATTATTTGGCAACCTCCCTTTACTGTCTGCTGAAACCATTGAATCAAAAATTAGTGTGGATAAAGACAGTAAATTACGAGATGCAGTATTATCGATGGTCGCATTTGTTAATGAATTTCGTGCGGTCACCAAAGCTTATTATGAAAAAGAACGTAAAGATCTTACCGAAGAAGACAATCTTGAATTTTCCAATAAGCTCAGCTTACTTTATCAAACGTATAACTTAAAAATTCGCCAAGCTTTAGCCAATACGACAACTCATGCTGCAGAATTTAATGGTATTGCTTCAAGTCTTAAGTTGCTAGCGGAACAGGTTAGTTTCCAATTGCATTTGACTACTACCGATGAGCTTATGGAAAAAGCTTTGCTTTCCGTAAAAAGGGATGTATTGCCTTTTACCCATGAAGATGTGAAAAAGCAATATCATGATTCGTTATTTGTTTGGGCAAAAAGCCTTAAGCCTGAGGAATTAGAACGTTATATTAACGAAATTATCGATAAAAAATATGCACCTTTATTACCTTTAATATCATTTCGGCAACGAGCCGAACCGGTTAGGCAATATTTAAAGACAAGCGGAAATGAAAGTGGTGATAATCGCTTGGCTTATGTTTTAAGCTCAGGACCTCTAGATAACGGCGCATTGAATACTCAACTAATCCTAGGGCTTACTCCTCTTATGTTGCAAAAACATCCTATACCCAGTATAGACTTGGCAATTAGGGATAAAGATAAGAGTTTTGAAAAGGGAATCGCCGATTTTACGAGAGATGTGGTTTCATTTGCGAAGGAAAACAAGCGATTTACTCACCCTTATAGCGATGGAGGCATGAACATGATGTATAAGGCGATTTATGATTGGGTAGATACCCTAACTTCTAAATCATTTAAGAGCTTAATCAATTCTACTTTAACAAAATATGAATCAAAAACATGGGGCAACCTTATAGGGGTATCCAGGAGATCGGAAGTAGAAGGCTATATAGAAGGAAATTGTAATTCGAAAGCACTTGCCATGATTTTTATGAATGGAGGTGAGAGCTCAACATTAAATGAGTGTTTGTTTGTCAAAATAGTAGAAACAATTAAAAGAGAAGCTTCTAAATATCCGATGATGTTGCAGGAGCAAAAATATCAAGTAGTTGATCGATTTCAAATGACTGATACGCATAAAGCGTTTTATCTTGCCAATCTGAAATATCATCGTGAAACGATTTCTGCTTCGCATCGTCAGTTACAAATTACCTCTGGCGAATCGAATCATAGTAAGGACACTACACCGCTGTATTTGTGACCACGGGAAGTATAGGTTATTATCCCCTTTTCTAAAAACGCGGTGCGAGTTTCATATGTCTTTTGACTTAATAAAAACATTACCTCAATATCTGATTCCTCAGCATGGCCTTACAACTCTCGCAGGTTGTTTGGCTGAAGTAAAAAATGTCAAAGTAAAAAACTATATTATTCAGAGATTTATAAGAAAATATCAGGTTAACATGAGTGAGGCTTTAATTGAGGATCCCACTGCATACACATGTTTTAATGATTTTTTTATCCGCCATTTAAAACCAGAATGTAGGCCATTGGCTAAGGCAGACATTATCTCACCGGTAGATGGTTGCATAAGCGAACTAGGAACTATAGAGCAAGGTCAATTAATTCAGGCAAAAGGTCGTTATTATTCAGTCGCAGATCTTTTAGCATGTGATACAGATAGGGCTGCCGAATTTGTAAATGGACGTTTTGCAACAATTTATTTATCACCTAAAGATTATCATCGGGTGCATATGCCAATGGATGCTGAAATCGTATCGATGACCTATATCCCCGGAGCTTTATTTTCAGTACAACCTTCAACCGTTCGGGTTGTGCCAAAATTATTTGCCCGAAATGCACGGCTTGCAATCTTCTTTTCTACCAAGATAGGTCCTATGGTGATGGTGATGGTGGGAGCCACTATAGTTGGAGCGATAGGAACCAGTTGGCATGGGGACATCAAACGGAGTAAAAATCGTGTAGATTTCGAATACAACAAGGATAAGAAACAAAAGAAAATGGTTCAAGGTGATGAAATGGGCTACTTTAAATTAGGCTCCACGGTAGTCTTGATGTTTGCAAACGGTGCGCAAGTGCATTGGAGTGACGCTTTGCAAGCAGGAAGTCCTATACGCTTAGGTGAAGCTTTAGGAGAACTAAAATAGCCCGCTAAAAATAGGGGGCGCCCTCGTCTTAAACACTTATGATGACCTGTTTAGAGCGATTAAACTGTAGCCTGGAGAGACGAAGCTAAAATTGGTAGGGTTCCTTTACTTCCGTTAGTTTAAGTTAAACAACGTTCCTAGATGTTTGTTTATAGCATTCTGATACACAACCGAAGCAACACCTAGGTCTTGTATTGAGAGCCCTACTGATTTGAACACGCTGATTTGTTTTTTATATTCTACATCCTTACTGAGTAGCCAATTACCTATCTCAATAATATCCTCTTGTTTTAATTGATTTTGCTGTATTGCACTAATGATTTCCCCTGCTTCAGCCATAACCGCACTTAATTGATCAACAACCACAACAGCATGGTTTAATACTTCACTACTGATTTCTTTCATCATAGCGGTATGTGAGCCTATGGCATTAATATGGACATGGGGCTTCAGGTCGCTCAAGTGAATTAATGGCTCGGTGCTGGCAGTGGCCGTACAAATAATGTCTGCATCTTTAACCGCTGAAGAAATATGATCATATACATTGATGTGATATTGGTTGGCGAATTGAGCTGCAAATTGTTCTGCATTCTTAATATTCCTTGACCAGACAGATACTTGCTTTATATCACGCACAGTGGCGACAGCTTGCAGTTGAGTCTCCGCTTGAATTCCTGAACCGATGAGTGCAACATGGTTTGCATCATCTGTGGCTAAATATTGGGTTGCTAATCCAGAAACTGCTCCTGTTCTTAACGCAGTGAGATAACTGGCATCCATGAGCGCCTGCGGTTCGCCAGTAGTTGAATCCAGTAACATAATAAAACCGGTAATAGCGGGTTTGTTGCGCGTGCTATTATTGGGAAAAATAGAAACCACTTTTAAACCTAATGTTTTATCTTGGGCTAGATATGCAGGCATAGTTAAAGTGAGCGCCTCTTCTTCCTCAATTGGGATACCTGTTCTTAATGGTAATTTAACTTGCTGCTTAGCCAATTGAATAAATGCATTTTCCATCGCCTTTATTGCTTGGCTCATGGTAATGCTTTGCTTGACTTCATCTAAGGATAATATGCGTAGACTCATGGTAATTCTTCACCTCTAAATTCTTTAGTTAAAGCGGATAATAAAGTGGGATATTTGAAATTAAATTGATATTCTGCCAGTCGCTGCGGGTTTACAGTCTGTCCTGATAGTAATAATTCCTCACTCATTTGACCAAATAAAAGCTTTGTTGCCCATGCAGGCATCCATAGGAACGCTGGTTTTCCAAGTACCTGTGCGAGCGTCTTGGTAAACGTTTTTTGTGACACCTGCTGTGGTGCGACCAGGTTAATTGGCCCTGTTATTTTTGGATTTGATAACAAAAACTGTATCGCCTCAACCAGGTCAGTGCTATCAATCCATGCGAGGGGTTGTTCACCAGAACCAATCACTGCTCCCATCCCATATTGAGCAGGTAATTCCAATTTTTTTAACATACCTTCCCCACGTTTTAATACGACGCCAAAACGCATTAACGTAACAGGCATACCCGCATCAAAGCCTCTTCTCGCCGCATCTTCCCACTGAGTAACCAGTTGCGTTGCAAAGCTGGTTTTAGCCGTGCTAAGTGGGGGCGTTGTTTCAGAAAATGTAATATTGTCTTGAGCTAGTTTTTTCTGTAAACCATAAATGCTCACCGCACTGGCATTATACAAATGCGGTTTCTTGGTTGTAGCTTTGCTACCCCAAAGTACCAATTGGTTGGTTGTTTCAATACGACTGGAAAGTAATTTTTCTTTGGTTTTCATACTCCATCGATGCTCTGCAATGTTTTCGCCAGTCAAATTAATAATCACATCAAATTCATTCGGATCTAATGTATGAAGCTCATCCCAAGTGACAGCATGGATGGTATTTGGAAAGATATGTTTAATTTTATCTTTATCTCGTCCAATCACATAAATATTATGTTCGGACTGCAGTAATGCAGGTACTAATATTTGACCTACTAATCCCGTTCCGCCGCCAATAATGATGTCCATGAGCTCCTCCTTTTAGGGTCGATCTATTATACGCTTTCGCGAGGTATGTTTCCCAGTGGAATTCCATAGCAATTTATAAGTAATAAAAATATCCTCTACCAAATTTATGAAAAACAAATTATTTAAGTCTATCCTTTAATGAATACTATTAAGGGAATAACTATCATGTCTCAAAAAGGTTTAGTCAGCATAATGGGTATGAGCAGTATATTTTTTTCGGCCATTGCCCTGGCAACACCGAATAAGAGCTTGTCTAAGGATGAATGGCTTACTGCTTTTAAAGAACTCGCCCCATCAAAGATGTGTCGTCGCTTAGTTGATGATCCAAAGACCAATACCTTGTTGCAAAATGCAAATATAAACTATGATAAATGTGTGACATTAATTCCTGCAAGTTTTGATAAATGTCAAACTGAGTTTTATTCAGAGCTTCCCCAAAATATAAACGAAAAAAATGTATCCTTATGGAGCAAAAAAATGGGGAATTGCATTGGCCTTGATTTTTACACGAATAATCTTTTAGACCCTCTTAATAAACCCACTAAACCAACACCATCAACCACATCGCCTACAACAGCAAAACCAGGAGATAGGAGTAGTAATTAAGGAAAATGAGTGCGTAATCTGGAACAAAAGTAAGTATAATTTGGAGTGTTCTACGTGAACAATGGTACCGAGAAGAGGACTCGAACCTCCACCTAAGTCCTTGATTTTATTAATTTGTAATAACTGGGCCTTGAAGCTTACCCAAGATCTTACCCAACATTAAGGATGATAGCTGATTTGAATTAATGTGAAAAGATAAAAATAGTTACGAATTTCTTTTTAATTAGAATAATAAACTCAGATGGGTTGTCACTGGATATCATTATTTAAGCGACTATGGGAATGGTAAAGTGCCTTTTGATACAACATCTGTTCCTGATTGCAGTATTTATAATGGCTGGTGGGATTATTAATAAGCATAAGTAATAAAAGGGATAAAACATGAGTAAAAAATTACTAGCATTCGGTATATCTGCCTTATTTTCTTTTAGTGTTATAGCAAGCAATCAAGAAGGTTTAACAAAAGAAGAAATAAACAAACGAAATAAAGAAATTCTTGCAAAAGCGGGTATTGAAATACCAGAATACAATGAAATAAATATTGTTCCCGCAAGTAAATACATAACTAGTAAAAATATAAAACAAAATGCAAATGACGCACATATAGCAAAGAAAACCGAAGAATACCTAGCCATGAATGAGGAGCAGCAAAAAAATGGCTATGTTAAAAACAACGAACCAAGAGCAAAAGAATTACTGGATTTAAAAAATACAGCCTCTTACCAAAAGAAAGAATATAAAGGTGTTATTTCCTCAGAAAGTACACATATACGAGATTCCATTAATGATCTAAAACTTGCTTATACTTTTGTTGGTGTTCCACCAGAAGACATGAATATGAGTATTGGTGTTGCTCCTTATGGCGCTTACAAATCAATAAAAAATGGTGATGTTGGTGATGGATGGGATGGTGCAGTACAATTTTTTGATAAAACAGGGATTGGTAGTTGCGCGTTTTCAGAGCACAACAGGAAATTATCCGGATTGGGCGTTGAGCTTATAAAAGAACTTGTTTCTTATGATATTCAAAATAGACCAACCGTTATGCTCGTCACTGGAACTAAAGAAAGTGGGTATGTTTATAAAATAAAATGGTATGACTCAACATTCAGCCGTGAACTGGAATGCGCCAATACGGAGTTTAATCCTCAAATTAAAGAAAAGGTGATTGCTCTGGCCAATCGCATAGAATCTTATCAGCAACCATAAATTATTGTTTATAAGCTTAGATCCTTTGGTATTTAAGCTCATTTCTTCGCAATTAACCGTTACACACATACTTACCCCAGAAAATGGGGATAAGTATTTTCTTAATTTTCATAAATGGATTTATATTTTATATCAATCTAATAATAAACCATCCCGATCAGCATGACGTTTACCATCTTCTATTTTTAATGATTTAATCTTTGAATCTGAAAGCATTGTAGTTACCTCAACTATCGGTAACTTTGGAAAATAAAGGTTAATAAAAATCTTACCCAAGATCTTACCCAAAGTACCAGTGGTTATATGCGAAAAATAACGAATAGTTGAGAAAGATTTGAGAAGAAGAATTCAGTATTATTACAACATAATCAATGAATTACGTATTTTTTGAACCATTGCGAAGTATTCTAAAGTGAACAATGGTACCGAGAAGAGGACTCGAACCTCCACGGAGTTGCCCCCACTAGCACCTGAAGCTAGCGTGTCTACCAATTCCACCACCTCGGCATTGTGGCGCTAAGTTACTCATATTTTGCTGATCTGTCAATGCTTTTTCTAATTATTGAAGTCATCATATTCAGATTAATTGGAATAAGAAGTTCCTGCTTTTAAAATACGCTCTCTTACTCCTTGCCATTCTCCTGTAGGAGGCGGGAGTTCGATTGCAATAATCTCCGCATCGGATGCGTCGGCTTTTCTTAATTGATAATACAAATCAAAGGCTACCTTTTTAGGATGGCTTTCTAAGAGATGAAAATGATCTTCGCGGATCCCTATGGGCCGATTACTAGCCATGACATAGACTTTCTCAGAATTTTTTGTGCAAAAAGCTGCAAGTGTATCGTAGCAAGAAAAATAATATAGGATTTTATGGGGTTGGTAATGACTTTCTAATTTACCTGGAACTCGGAGTGTATTTTCATGGTGAAATGACGGAGTTGCAATCACTTTTGCGATGGCTTTTTCATCGAGTAGTCCATGCCGTAAAATTTGATAATTTTCCGCATGCGTCGCATCAATAATAGTGGATTCAATACCTACGGTACAGCGGCCTCCATCTAAAATGGTTAATTCTTTGTCAGGGAATGATTCACTGACATGCTGTGCCGTTGTGGGGCTGACTTTCCCAAAAGGGTTTGCAGAGGGAGCAACTAAAGGGATGTCTAATTTGGTTAATAATTCCTGGGCTACGGGGTGGGCTGGGCATCTAATGGCTACGGTATTTTGGCCACCCGTAATTAATGGATTAATTTGATCCGGTTTGTAATGCAATACCAGGGTTAGAGGGCCTGGCCAAAATGCTTTAATGAGCTGCTGGGCATAAGGAGGTATATCTTGAACTAGCTTGTTGAGATCCCAGTTGGGAGCCACATGAACAATCAAAGGATGATTTAATGGGCGCTCCTTCATTGCAAAAACTGCTCTAATTGCCTGTTCATTATTAATAGGTGCAGCTAATCCATAGACCGTTTCGGTAGGGATGGCTACAGGTTTCCCTGCTTTTAAATCGTAAATCGCCCGATTAATATCGGTGGTGATTAATGGCATAGACTGTTCATCAACTTAAAAAGTCTATTATTTTTACACAAGTTGCAAGAGAAATCAGCTATTTTTGCGTTTTCAATGTTCCCTGTTTAGAATAAAAGGATAAAAACATTAGGATATCATTGTGTTACTTAATTTTTTGCAAAAAACAGTGGATAGTTATTTTGCGTTTATGCCCAGAAACAAGCCCTCTTTAGAAACCATAAAGAGCGCGCGGTTGATTGCTCACCGAGGAGCGCACAATCATGCTCAAGGCATCATGGAAAATACGCTTGCGGCATTTAATTTGGCAAAAGAATTGGGATGTTGGGGTATTGAATTCGATGTACGCGCTACAGCAGATAAAGTGTTGGTGGTAAATCATGATGCCACATTAAAGCGACTATGGGGGCATGATCGAATGATTTCCCATCTAAAGTTCAATGAACTACGTGCTCTCGTTCCCGTGGTACCTACCCTGGATGAAGTTATCGCTGCTTATGGGGGCAGTATGCATTTACTTATCGAATTGAAAGAGCCGTTTGAGGACGGGGAAGCCTTAAGCCAATCGTTACAGGGACTATCTGCCGTTGAGGATTATCATCTGCTTACCTTAAATTCGCAGATTTTTTCTTCTTTATCGCAATTTCCAAAAAATGCCCTGTTGTTGGTTGCAGTTCATGACAATGTACATCAATTTTGTAATATGAGTTTAAAAGAGAATTATGGCGGGGTATTAGGTCATTATTTTATGATTGATAACAAAACCCTTAACAGGTTAAAGGCGGCTCAACAAATCATTGGGGTGGGGATGGTTGATTCTAAATATAGTTTATACAGGGAACTCAATCGAGGGATCAATTGGTTGTTTACAAATCGTGCCAATGAGGTAAATTCCTATTTGCGTCACTTCTAGCCGAACATACGACGAGCAATTTTTTTACATCCTCCAAGCAATATCATAGCTCAGCTTGTAAATAATATTGACCAGTTGAAATTGTTATGTTCTGATTATTCAGACAAAAATTCGTCATATTCGACTCGCTAAGTAACAGAGCGAGTTTTTTTTCGATCAATAAAAGGTATGTTTATGCGGTGGATGGATAAATTTTGGACGGCAACAAATTGGGTGTTGGATACAGCAGTTCATTCAGTAGCAGATACTGTGAATCTCTGCGCTACATTAGCATGTACTCTTGGCGGTGCCGCATTTGCAGTTTCTAATGCGCTTTCTTTACACGATGTGAGCGCATCCTATTATGGCTCTGTAGAAGCCAAGGGTAACTTTACCCTAGGCGTAGACCTTATAAATTTGGACAACTATCGCTTTGCTGAATCGTTTCCTTTGTCTTACGGTAAAGATATAAATAATGGCACCACGTACAATCTTACTGATTATATTAATGCTGGAACGTTGCAAACTGCCAGTACTATTTGTGTCGCCTCAGGTGTCGCTTTAAAAACTTTAGGTGCCAGTATTAACCATTGGCAACAAAATAGGGAAGAGCGGCGTTCCTATGCATGCACGAAAGGCATCCAAATTGCTAAGCCTAGTTACAAAGAATATGCATTTGTAGGTGCGGAAGCGTTTACGGGAGCTATAGCCAATGCCATGTTAAGCCATACCGTTACCGCAGCATTTCTCCATTTTTCAGAAAAAAGCATCCCTAGTATTACTTACCCACCTCATAGCGAAGAGCATGTGAGGGGTGCACATTATAATGGACCGGTAATCGCAGAACCTTTTAAAATAGGAATTAATTTAGGGAACAGTAATTTCACAGTCCCACTGTATTTTGGTGATTTAAATGTGTTGCTTACAAAAAACATTAATGTAGCAGCAAACGCGACTTATGGGGGCGGTTTTTTCTTCAAACGAAATAATGAAGAACAAAAACCACCTTTGGCTGTTACGGAGGCAGTTTCTTCAACGGTGGGTGTTAGTGCCTATCTGGCAAGTAATTTTTTTGCCCGTAAAACCAAAGAGCTTCATAGCGAAAGAGTTCATCCAGAGATAAGATCTTTTACAATTGTTTGAATTACCAAGGCACCTGGGTTTTAAATCAAACCCAGGTTTTGGGTCTCTGGATCGTAAGGATTGGTACGCTGAGCTAACGTTCAATAATAGCTGCAACACCCATCCCTCCGGCTGTACAAACGCTTAAAAGAATACGTCCTTGCCCTTTATCGGCAAGTATTTTGGCTGCAGCACCGACTAATCGTCCACCTGTAGCTGCAAATGGATGACCTAAAGCAAGGCTCCCGCCTTTAATATTCATTTTTTGCGGATCAATACTCCCTAAAGGTTTTTTGAGGTTCAAAACCTTTTGACAATATTCAGGGGATTCCCACGCTTTTAAAGTACACAGTACTTGACCGGCAAAGGCTTCATGAATTTCATAATAATCAAAATCGTGTAAGGTGAGTCGATTTCTGGCCAATAAACGAGAAACTGCAATCGTCGGTGCCATTAATAAGCCCGCACCATGTACAAAATCTACGGCGGCCAATTCACAATCAACAAAATAAGCGAGCGGTTTTAGCTGATGACTATCAGCCCATTGAGGAGAGCCCAATAGTACCACAGAAGCTCCATCGGTGAGTGGGGTTGAATTTCCTGCGGTTAGGCTGCCTTTATCAGATTTATCAAAAGCGGGTTTTAAGGCGCCTAATTTTTCCAAAGAAGTATCTTTGCGAGTAATCGTATCACGTTTTAAGGAATCAACCGGTGTAATCAGATCATCATAAAATCCTTCATCATAGGCTTGTGCTGCATGTTGATGTGAGTGAAAAGCCAATTGATCTTGAGCTAAGCGGGAAATTTGCCATTCTTTAACCATCAATTCACAATGATCCCCCATGGATAGACCTGTTCGGGGTTCGCGAACCTCGGGTAATTGAGGTTTTAACATGCCTAAGCGGAACTCTTTGAGCATTCCCAGTTTTTCTTTAAAGCTTTTTGCTTGTTTAAATTTAATTAAAAAATGGGTTAATTTTCTTTGACCAATTAATGGGGTATCTGAATTGGTATCCGTCCCGCCACCTATTCCCGCAGTAATTTGTCCACTGGCAATTTTGAGTGCAATCAAATTAATGGATTCTAAACCAGTACCACAGGCACGTTGGATGGTTAATCCTGGGGTCTCTGGTGATAGGGAGCTCCCTAAAACCGTTTCGCGCGCCAGATTCCAATCAAAAGGATGATTCATAATGGCTCCGGCAATAAAATCACCCAATATTTCACCCTGAATTTTAGTTTTATTGATCAGATCTGCCAATGCAGCACCTAACAAATCCTGATTGGATTTCCCTAAATAGTAGGTTTGCGATTTCACAAAGGGCGTGCGAGAACTGCCAAGAATGGCCACTTTATCTTTAAAGCTCATGTTAATCCTTTTCACTGCTTATGATTTCTAAGAATAGCCTAAAAAAAATAACTAAGCACCTTGCATCTAAAACGTGCGTACATGTTAGAGGTTGATTTAGATTTTAAATGATCAATAGGACAAGATTGCAGATTATCTTGTTCACTAGTAAGACTTCAGGCTCCATTGCAAAAACGGAATATAGTTTATAATTTATTCCTTTTTTCTTGTGTATTCAGTAGTTAACTTGACGATGTCCTACTAGCTTACCAAATATTTCCATTTTATAAATTGATTATTTCCAAAATCATACATTCATATAAATGCTCATATAGAATAAATTAATGTCACATTGTTTTGAGTGTCCTCCTTTATTCCTTTTGCTTGAGAAAATTAGATTATGAAACGTAAATATGAACCGACTTTTATTAAAAGAGGTGAAGAACAAGACAGGACTGCTCAGCCCTTTAATAGTATACCTGCGACGCCAACAAATTTAGCTAGTCGCTCATTACAAACACCAGCACCCTATTTACCAATTATAGAACCCTATGTTCCCCCACTAGAAAAAGGAAAAGAGAAAGTAGCAACGAGTATCCCCAGCGAGAGTCAAACTTTTACTAGGATTTCTCAAGAAGTTTATCCCTTATTAACCAGGAAGAGAAAAAGACAAGAGTCCATCACTCAAATAAATTCAAAACAACAAAGAAATAGCCCAATTGATTCTACATCTTTATTACCAGCCAAAAAAAGACAAAAACAAGATGGGCGGCCAGGACTAGCATTAAGCTCTTTTCTAAATGAGAACATTCTTAACTTACTCGATGGGATACCTGCTCTCGGGGGTTATAATTCAAAAATAAAAGCCCTTCAAAACACTTGGAAATTACTTGCCGATCCGGAAACAAATAGAACTAAACTGAAAGATATAATTTCGAAGTATGCTCAATTTTATATTTTTGCTGCAGATCGAGAGCAATTCGTTGTTCATGAGATGCTTAATATCAATTATGACTTTTTTCTGGTAGGTTTACACAATATATCTGAGGAATTAATTCCTTTATTTATAATGCAAGAGGGTAAAAGTTTAGATGGGGAAAAGGCCGATGATGTTGAAATAAATAAAAATGTTACAGAAATTATTCATAATTTGTATTCTCAAATAATGGCCCTTCGATGTATTAAAGAAATTTATGCTAATCCCCTTAACCCAATGCCTTTTCCTCGACGTCCAATAAGTGAGGAAGAAGCGATTCGGGATTTTAAAGAGCTGGTTAAACAAAGTGAAGATTTACTAAGTAATGGGTATACACAAAACGGCTCCTATCCCCTTTATCATACCGTTGTATCGCAAAAA
This sequence comes from Legionella sp. PC997, assembly GCF_014109825.1. Lineage (NCBI taxonomy): Bacteria > Pseudomonadati > Pseudomonadota > Gammaproteobacteria > Legionellales > Legionellaceae > Legionella > Legionella sp. PC997. The sequence goes on along the minus strand of NZ_CP059576.1, from coordinate 3,698,824 downwards.
GGTGATAAAACAGGTAAAACCGCCGTTGAATTCTTCACCCAAATTGAACGGTTTAAAGCAACTGCTGGTGCAAGAAAAGTTTCTGTCTATGACATGTGGCAGGAAAATAATTCAGCTATAACATATAAATTGCGGGAATTGTTTCGTTTACATGCTCAAGGGGTTTCTTCAATTGGTAATTTGCCAAAATCAATTGGAATTAAAGAGATTAACCAAGTACTTACTCGGCAGTTAGCAGTCTCTCAGTATTCTCCAATTATATTGCTGAAGGTGATTGAAGTATTAAAAAAGCATTATCAATTCAAAGCGGAACGAATTCATTTTCTTGATCTGTGTGGAGGATGGGGAGCTCGTAGAATAGCTGCATTAGCACATCCCTCAATAGATTCCTACCTAAGTATTGATCCTAACCCGGCTTTAATTGAACCTTATGAGCAAATGACTCATCTATTTAAACCATTCTCGGGTAAAGATAGATTTATATCACAACATATTCCTAAAAAAATTGAGGAAGTTACAATTGACACTGATAATATTGGAAAATTTAACTTAGCAATTACTTCTCCTCCATATAGAAATCTTGAGCAATATAATAAAAAATCAAATGGAGGCTACGAAGAACAAGAATATATTGATGATGCTAAATGGCAAAACTTTATGGCTCATTGTATGTGGGTCTTATCATTATATGTTGTTGATGGAGGTTTAATTGCTTTGAATCTTGCCAATATGATACATCTCAGAAAATGTTATTTTTTAACTGGTGATGTAGTAAATGAAGCTCTCTCAAAGTTAGAAGATAGGCTTCCTTTAGAATTAGTTGCAAGAGAGGAGAAAATAAGACTATATAATATGATAAATATTTTTCCTGATGGTTCTGACGCAAAAGATACTTTGGCTTATCCTTTGGAATTTCAAGGGTCAATAATTCAACAAAACCCTGATAGCTCCTTACTTAACAGAAAAATAAAGAAAGATTCTCGGTTTCAAGAGCTCGAGGCAGAGCAAATTCCTAGTGATCGTGAAAGTTATGTTGTTTTCAGAAAGATTGCTGTATTACCTAAACTCGGTAACTGTTTAAGATTAAACGGTTTATTTAAAACTGTGTTTACAAGCCCAGGAAAAATTTGTTTAACCGAGTATGAGGCAGTTCGTGAACGTCACAGATTACAAGTACTTACTAAAGAAAACAAGATTTATGACAAATCTACAGAACAGGAAGCTCATAGACCTTAATGTGGTCAGGGTTCTAATACGCTTGCCGCACACGTTAAGCAAATATCGTCTTAATCGATTGGAAGCAGGTATTGCATGCTAAAGGGACTTGTTAATCCAGTGAAAGGTCTTCAGTCCTATGCTACGATTAAGAGTTTGAAATCATGCGGATGTTTAAAAAAAGGACAGTTAATATTTGGATGTATGGAACGCGTACAGAAGGATCCTTTATTAATGAACAATTTGGGATTTACAGTAAGATCTGCCCAAAATTTAAGATTTTTTAAGCATCTATCTTTTTGCAGCAGAGCCAGACTGCATAATTGAATAAAATTACACTCGCTTCAATTTAGGATTAAAACAGGGAGGTCTTATGTACACCTTATATTCATTTGGTACACCTAATGGGATTAAACCAATCATTATGCTCCATGAGTTGGGTCAATCGTATACGATTGAATTAATAGATATTTCCAAAGGAGAACAATTTAATCCGGAATTTTTAAAAATTTCACCGAATAATAAAATTCCAGTGTTGTATGATTCGGAAAAAGACTTTTATTTGTCTGAAAGTGTGGCAATTTTGCAATATCTTGCAGAGAAGCATCATAAATTTTTACCCGAATCACCCCAAGATAAATATAGAATTTTACAATGGTGTTTTTTTCAAGCTGCACATATCGGACCTATGTTTGGTCAATTAGGTCATTTTCACCGTGCAGAGGAAAAGATTCCCTATGCAATCAAACGTTATGCGGATGAAAGTGAGCGTTTGCTTGGTATTATAGAAAAACAGTTAACGCATGCCATCTATATAGGCGGCTCTGACTATACTATTGCGGATATGGCTATTTGGCCCTGGATTTATTGTTTTCAAATTTTTTACCAACAAAACATCGATGAGAAACAATTTCCTCATTTAATCAAATGGTATCATCGAATTAGCCAACGCCCCTCAGTTATAGCAGCCTTAGAAGCATATGGTTTGAATTTAGAGGGTAGGAAAGAATAAGTGAGGGTACTGTCGTCAACTTAAAGGTTTAGTCTGGGAAGGGCGTCAGCCCTTACCCCAGAACTTTCGACCAGAAAACCGACTTTCATTTCACTCCACTAGACTACCCTGTTTATTTTAACCCTGGGTAATTCTAGTTTAGTTCAAGTGAGGAAGAGGGTGTTCCATCCTGGGTGGGTGTTTCTTGCTTTGTGGCATAAATTCCATTCTTGCCCAGTAACTCACCAAACGAAGTTCGGGGCATTTGTTCTGTAGGAGCCTGATTTCTAAGCGTTGCGAGTACAGTAATATGTTCCTCTTGCTTTTTCAGGAGTTCTTCATATTTGCCATTTGTAGTCTCAAGCTCTTGTTGCACCTGTTTAAACTTCTGTCCAGATCGTTCGAAATCAGTCGCTATTCCTAAAAAAGTTCCTTCTTTCTGTTGGATAAAGGCATCTATTTTTTCTTTAAACGCATTGCGTTGATCCTCTCCAATGACCGTGTTGGATAATTCTTTTACGGTGCTACTCAGAGTCTCTACCATCATTCTCGCTCTACTAAGTTCTGCTTCAAGCTCTAACTTAACTTTTTTAATTTCCTCGATTTTTTCTGCTAATTCTTTTTTACTATTACTGTATGCCTCAGTTATGCGATCTAACTTCACTTGGTTTTGTTGTAAAAATTCAGCATTTAGACTAACGTCGTCTTTGAGCTGACTAGAGACTGCTTCTAATCCATCTTTGGTTTCACCTAAGGCCTTATTGATTCCGGAGGTAGCTAAAATTTGTTTGTCTATCTCATCAATCTGTTTGCTTAACTGTTCGATATTCTCTACAAGGGTTGCATTTTCTTTGGCAAATTTTTGAATTTCCACTACTAATTGTTTACGAATAATCTCTAATGCACTAATAGTAAGTTCTAAAAGATCCGCCAGCCCTAAAATTCCTTTTTGTAAACTTTCTACAGCACTAGTACTGCATTTATGATGATCATCCAGAATGACTCCTCCTGCGGTATAAGTAACCGCGGTGACGCCACAAAGTGCCAAAAGGAAACCTACATGTGCCATGATTCCAATGATTAAAGTAGGAACAGTTAATACGACACCGCCAACAATTTTTTGCCAAAGTGGCAACTCACCCCAGTATTCTGCAGCACGTGAGAAAATACTCGGATTCTTTTCCATGCTTTTGATTGTATTTTGGAGGCTTTTCTTAATTTCATCAAATAGCTCTTTGGTAATGGTAATTTTTTGGAGCTTATCTTGTCCTGAATCTTCATTGAGAATTTTTAATTGAGCTTTTACTCTTTCTTCTATCGGGACTTGTTCTGAGTCTATTGGTTTAGTTTGGGGGGTATCAATTTCGATAAGATGTTGAAGCTCTTCTACGTTGGTAGCCATACGATTTCCTTTCTGTTGAATAATCTTCCTGTGCCTACTATTTTTAACCAGGATAACTTAAAAAAACAAGGAATATTTGTTTTTTAGAATGAATAAGAGGTTTACTCATTAAATAGGAATTATTTAACGAGTTAAAAATATATTGCATGAGGAGTTGGGCTTTGTAGCCCAACTTTAAATCATCTTGCTTAATTACTCATACTAATTGTATAGGATCTTTCATTTTCTTCCGAAGAACAACAAGGAAGGCAACGAGACATCGCATCAATAATAGTCGCACCAGAACGAGTAACAAAATAAGCCAAGGCTACTGGAGCTATAAGAACGGCCGCTACAGCAGCAGCAATTGAAATTGCAGTACAAATTGCCGCAACAATACCAGCCTTAGCTGCAACCAGTAATGCCTCGTGTGCCGTTTCTTTGGCTTCAGGTTTGCGTAACCCATGTAATCCTGAACCTGCGGCAAAAACTAAACTTCCTAAAGCAGTTAGTGCGGCTCCTACGGCAGTGATTGCAGTTGCAGCACTTACCAAGGATAAAATGACGGGAGAAGGAAGTGGAGCTGCTGCGAAAATACCGAATTCGGTTTTGTTTGTATAGGGTGTAAAGAAACCAGGGGTTACTCTTTTGATATTGGAAATGGCTTCCGTTCGTTGCTCTTTAAATTGCTTTTGGGCTTTTTCCCTTACTTCTTTAGATCCTAAGCAAAGATCAAAAATTGAGCTTTCGGCCTCAATCTTAACTGGTGCTGCTTTTCTTCTATAAGTTGTATTTGATGTTCTTTGGGTAGAGTAAAATTGTTCTTCCACATTGTCATCTAATTTTGCATCCATTGTATGCCCCTCAAGTTGTTTAAAACCGAGTCATGCTATTCAAAAAAAGGATACAAGTCAAGTTGAGTTTATTTTAATTTTTGATTATTTTATCCGCACTTAACAATTAAAGATGAATTTTTTATGACATTTAATATTGGGCAACGCTGGATTAGCAACACCGAAACACAACTGGGCTTAGGGATCATTATTGAGTTAAATGGCAGGCAAGTGAGTTTAAGTTTTCCGGCTGCTGGTGAGGAACGAATTTATTCTACAGATAGTGCGCCACTAAGTCGTATCATTTATAAAGCTGGTGAAGAAGTAATTACATCTGATCAACAAAAAATGTATGTAATTCAGGTTGAAGAACGTCAAGGATTGATGTTTTATACAGGAGTAGATGAAGAAGGGAAGGAGCATCGCATTAGTGAGCTATCTCTGGATTGTTTTATCCAGCTCAACACTCCAGAACAAAGACTTTTTAGTGGATTGCTTGATAAGTTAAATACATTTAAATTGAGAATTGATACGCTCAATCATGTCAGTAGACTTCAGCAATCTCCAGTGAGGGGATTGTTGGGTTCACGAACCAGCCATCTGAAGCACCAGGTTTATATCGCCCGGGAAGTAGCACAACGTTATGCCCCTAGAGTTTTGCTTGCCGATGAGGTAGGACTTGGTAAGACCATAGAAGCAGGTATGGTTCTCCATTATCAGTTATGTACCGGCCGTGCTAATCGAGTTTTGATTGTGGTACCGCAAACTTTGATTCATCAATGGCTTGTGGAGATGATTCGTCGTTTTAATTTGTATTTCTCCATAATTGATGCGGAGCGCTATGAACTTGTATACGAATTAGATGAAGAAGAAGGGATGCAGATCGGTACAACGCAAGAGAATCTTTTTGAAAATGAACAATTGGTTTTATGCAGTTTAGATTTTTTAATGGAACATGAAAAAGCACGCCAGCATGCGCTCAGTAGTGAGTGGGATTTGTTAATTGTCGATGAAGCGCATCACTTGCATTGGGCCGAGAAAGAAAAAAGTCCTGAGTATGAGTGTATTGAAGAACTAGCGGGACAAAGCAAAGGTTTATTGCTGCTGACTGCGACACCAGAACAAGCGGGAATCGCCAGTCATTTTGCTCGTTTAAGACTGCTGGATCCTTCGCGCTTTTATGATTTTTCTGTATTTAAAAAAGAAGAAGAAGGGTACCAGCACATTAATAAGTTAGTACAAGAATTGCTAACTTATGGCGAGCACACATCCACGGACGCCTTAAAACCAGAACACAAATCTCAATTAGAAGCCTTTTTGGGCAAAATAACTGGGTTGGATATGAGTCAAATCATTAAAGATTTACTCGACCGACATGGTACGGGTCGTGTCCTATTTCGTAATACCCGTGCAGCGATTCAGGGTTTTCCTGAGCGTCGAGTGCATGCGAATCCTTTGGAGTGTCCTGCTATTTACACTTCTCTGGAGGAACAAAAAGGACAGAGAAAGCTTTATCCCGAACAACTTGTAGCGAAGGAATTGTGGCTTGAACATGATCCTAGGGTGAGATGGTTAGCAGACAAAATCAATGCGGTTTTCCCCCAAAAAGTGCTGGTTATTTGTGCCAAAGCAAATACCGCCATGGCATTGGATCAGTATTTAAAAGTAAAGGTAGGGCTTCGCTCTACTTCTTTTCATGAAGGCCTATCGATCATTGAACGCGATCGGGCTGCAGCTTATTTTGCGGAACAAGAAAATGGCGCGCAGGCCCTTATTTGTTCTGAGATAGGAAGTGAAGGTCGAAACTTTCAATTTGCTCATCATTTAGTCTTGTTTGATTTACCATTAAACCCTGATTTACTGGAACAACGTATTGGCCGACTTGATCGGATAGGTCAGCGTCATGCTATAGAAATTTATGTTCCTTATCTGTTGAATACGGTACAAGAAAAATTGTTTCGCTGGTATCACGAAGGGATTAATTTATTTACCAAAAGTTGCTCTGTTGGTTTTACTCTTTATGAAGAATTTGAAGATCAGTTACTGCCTATTCTGGATACGGTAGATGCAAATAATGAAGCATTGGAACAACTGATTGTCGAGACTAAACAGCGAGCGGAACAAATTAATCAAGCACTTCATGAGGGACGCGATCGGCTGTTGGAGTTAAACTCGTGCAACGCACCAGAAGCAGAAGAATTGATTGCAGCTATTGAAGCAGAAGAAAACTGTTTGGGTTTGGAAAACTATATGGCTCAAGTGTTTCAGGAATATGGCATCGATCATGAATACCATTCTGAAGCTTCAGAGATATTGCGTCCCACAGATCATATGAAATCCAGTCATTTCCCAGGGCTAAAAGAGGATGGGGTGACGATAACTTATTCGCGTTCCAAAGCTTTGGTGCGTGAGGATGTTGAATTCCTAAGTTGGGAACATCCAATGGTTAGTGAATCTATGGAAATGATCCTGGATTCAGAGGTAGGTAATGCAACTTTAGCGACCATCTCAATTAAAAGCATAAAACCTGGAACGTTATTTTTAGAATCCTTTTTTACAGCGAATTGCGCAGCGCCGAAATATTTACAATTAGATCGTTTTTTACCACTTACACCAATTCGAGTGCTTATGGATGTTTCAGGAAAGGATCTTTCCAAAATCTTGGATTATACACAATTGAATCAATTGTGTGAGCCTGTGAAACGTCATTTAGGATACCCAATCATTCAACAGATTCGTGCGGATCTAGAGAATATATTGGTACAAAGTAAAAAAGTAGCAGAAGCGCAACTACAAGAGCTTTTGGAGAAAGCAACAGTACAAATGAAACAAAATATCTCTCATGAAGTAAAACGACTGGATGCTTTAAAAAAGATTAATCCCTCGATACGAGAGGAAGAGATTGCTTTTTACAAAAAACAACTTATTGATAGTGAGGAATTTATTCACAGTACTGCTTTAAAGTTGCAAGCGTTGCGGGTAGTGATTAATAAAATTTGATGAGTTTTTATAGCATCTATACTACATTCATGATGATAAGGTAATACATAATGCCTTGATTGGGAAATCAGTATATTATTTTATTGAGGAAGATGAGTTTAATTAAATATCTCATTGCATTAAGATAGATTGATAGATGATATTTTTTGCTTATGATTGTTTGTATTGAATGCATAAGATGAGTAGTGTATGAAGACTTTTGCTATCTAGGGACATAGGATAAGTAAGTACTATTATTTGCTAAGAAATTACTTACTAGATTTTTTTAAGGTGTGTAGTACAAAGGGATGAGTCTACTAATGAACCAACAAATTAAAGAAATTGTAACGGACCTTTTGCATTCAGCAGGAATCACTCCCAATGGGAGTGAACCCTGGGATATTCAAATTAACAATGAAGCATTGTATGCCCGTATTTTTAACGGCGGCTCATTGGCACTTGGTGAGTCCTATATGGATGGATGGTGGGAGTGTAAAAGTCTCGATCAATTTTTTACACGCATTCTCCTGGCTCAGTTGGATCAAAAAATTAAATCCGACAAATGGTTATGGCCGAAATTACTTTGGTTAAAGTTGATTAACCATCAATCAAAAAAGCGTGCCCTGGAAGTGGGTCGAAAACATTATGATTTGGGAAATGATTTATTTAAATCCATGTTAGACAGTCGCATGAATTATACGTGTGGGTACTGGAAAAATGCGAATGATCTAGAAACCGCACAATTAAATAAATTAGAATTAAGCTGCCAAAAATTAAAACTTGAGCCAGGGATGCGGGTACTTGATATAGGCTGTGGCTTTGGGGCTCTTGCAAAATATGCTGCTGAAAATTACGGAGTCAATGTTGTCGGTATCACCATATCCAAAGAACAATTTGAATATGCAAAACAGAACTGTTCCGGGCTACCCATTGAGATCCGTTTTCAGGATTATCGCGATGTTCATGAACAATTTGATCGGGTAGTCTCTTTAGGAATGTTTGAGCATGTCGGTTATCGGAATTACCGTACCTATATGCAAAAAGCCCGTGAGTGTCTCAAGGATAATGGTTTATTTTTGTTACATACTATTGGCGGTAATTCGACTACCACTACAGCAGACCCTTGGATTAACAAATATATTTTTCCAAACGGAATGATTCCCTCTATGGCACAAATTAGTCATGCTTCGGAGGGAGTATTTACCATGGAAAACTGGGCAAATTTCGGTGCTTATTATGATCATACTCTAATGGCATGGCATGAACATTTTGAACGAAATTGGGACTACTTAAAAGAGCATTATGACCAGCGATTTTATCGGATGTGGCGCTATTATTTATTGGCCTGCGCAGGTACATTTCGAGCACGCACGAACCAGTTATGGCAAATTGTTTTTTCCAAAAATGGAGTTCCAGGGGGATATCAAGAACCCTTATTCACCGGAGTTAAAAAAAGAGATTCTGAAAAAAAAACCATCTCCGATCTTGAATTGTCTTAGTCAAAATAAGGGGGATACTGCATGCGTGCAGTATCCTCAACACATATGAATTAGTGCTTTTTGGCAAAGACCATACGCAAATGACTATTAATGGTTTCAATGGCATTGCGACATGCTGGAGTATCAGCAAGTTCATTGATCATAAGAAAATCATGAATGGTGCCATGATGACGAATCCCAGTAACGGGTACACCTGCTTCATTAAGCTTATGCTCATAAGCCTCACCTTCATCCCGCAATACATCGCATTCACCGTTGATTACAAGTGCAGGAGGTAATCCTTTAAGTTGCTCAGTAGTCGCTCGTAAGGGACACGCTGTTATTTCATTTCTTTTTGATTTATCAGGTAAATAATTATCCCAGAACCATTCCATTGCTTTTTTGGTTAACCATGGACCATCAGCAAATTCTTTATAGGAATCATTTTCAAAATTTGCATCAGTTACAGGATAAATAAGCACTTGGTAATCAATTTTTGGCCCACCACGCTGTTTTGCAAGTAGCGTCATTACTGCTGCCATATTTCCACCAACACTATCGCCGGCCACCGCTAAACGAGAGGTATCTAGATTTAATTCCTTACCATGCTCTGCAACATACTTTAATGCGGTGTAATCCTCTTCAATTTGCGTTGGATATTGTGCTTCAGGTGCTAAAGAATAATTGACAAATACAATGGCAGCATGTGCACCCACTGAGAGTTCACGGACAAGACGACCATGAGTTTGCCAGTCACCAAAAACCCAACCTGCTCCATGATAGAACATAACTACTGGAAGTTTTTCTTTTGAGCCTTTAGGACGAACAATGCGAAGGTCTAATTTACCATTCGCGTGTTGAATAAAACGATCTTCAATATCCACTTCAGTTTTTTCTTTTTCTAAAGGCAATTCTTGCAATTTATCAAAAATAGCCCTTCCTTCTTGCACCGGAAGATCATAAAGCGGTTTACCCCCAGCTTTCTTGATTTTTTCAATGAAAGCCCAGGTTTTTGGTTCTATACGTTTACTTAGATCCATTTTACTTGTCCTCATGGTTAAAGTTCAAAAATATAATTCATTATTTTTTAAAAATAAGATTAAGCCAAAGCTGTCACTTTTATTATCGGGACAAAATAATTATAGACAATTTGTAGGTTTTTTGTTTTACGCGGTAAAAAAACGAAAAAAATGAACTAATTAATTGCTTTATGATGGTTGGGGGCGGGATCGTTGGGGAAGAGATTTTCAAGAGGTGTTACTTGAAGAGCGTGGGTTATGTGCCTAAAATTAGTTAAATGCTCTTTTGGAGTTCACAATGAAATCATTAATTGGCGGCATGCTCTCCTTGGTTGCGTTTTCTTGTTGGGCAATAGATCGTGGGATTAATTATGATCCTGCCCACAGCAAAGCGTTCACCGATGCCCAGATAAAGAACAATTTACAGGGCATGAAAAACGAAATTATAAAAGATCTTCGTATCGCACAACAAAATGGATTTACGATCATTAAGACATTTTATGCCGGAATTTCTACGGTAGATGGCAAAAGTACAGCAACTATGGCTGATATAGCATGTCCTTTAGGGCTAAAATTAATGTTAGGAGTGTATGAGTTTGATCCAGGAAAAGATCATTGTGATAACTGGTGCGATATTGCTCGAAAAAAACAGGTAGATGATGCTATTGCGAGTGTGAATAAATACAACAAAGATAATAAAAAATGCATTATTGGAATTGCAGTAGGAAATGAGGACATTACCAACTGGAATTTTTCCCAACCAAATACCTTAGTACAAAAACATATTTCTGAGGATATTAGCCGTATTAAAAGTGGAATAGGGAATAAAACAGTGATTGGAACTGCACAACAAGATGGGGCTTTATTGAAGTTAGCTGCAAGTGATCCTTATGGAATTATTGGGAAACTCGATTTCATTGGCGCTAATATTTACCCTTATTGGAGTAGTAAACCGTATACCCCTATATCCGGTGCAGCAACTGAATTTATGAATCGTTATGAAGCCATCAAAAATAAATTTCCCGGAAAAGAAATTATTGTAACCGAAGAGGGCTGGCCAAGTCAGGGATCGGCTCAACAAAATCCAGATGCGTCTTTAGCCAATGAAGGGACTTATTATAATTGGTGGAAGACTCGATCTGATGATTTCGATTCTTATTATTTTGCCTTATTTGATAAGCAACCAACCGATGGAGATGCTGATAAGTTCTTTGGATTGTGTACAGCAGACCGAAAAGACAAGATACTTGATGGATGCAATTACTAACAAATTAGATCGAGAAAGAAGTTATTATATAACCAAAATATAATAACTTCTTAGCTAAAATCACATCACATCTACCTATCTGAATCTTCCACTCATAACTGAAAAACCCATTCAACTCTATTCCACCCTACGGAATGGGGGCCTGACCTACATGGTAGGAACAGAAGAAGATAAAGAAGGCACACGAATGTTTTCCAACTCATCAGGTTCGTTCGCTGGATTGAATCCTTGTTGCGTGTAATTTCCCTGCGGATCTTTATCATTTCGGTAGGAAGTAAATCTTCCTCCTTGAATCATATGGGTATGATTTGCTTGTTTACCAGGTATGACATCTTCTGTTGCTAGAGAATGTTCGATTTCCTGGATTAAATGTTCCCATTCACTTATCGGTCGATTGTCGGAAAGATAAACGGTTACATCTTTTCCTGTTGTATTGGGGGATATGGGTTTGTCTTCTGGAATAATTTTGAATAAAGGAATATTTTTTTCTACTAAGTGCTTCATCACAACATTTATGCCTTTTTCAAAATTTCCGGGTGTTTCACGATCAAAAGAAAAATGAAGTTTCCATCCACAATCGCTCTCATTCAATTGGTAGGGAGTTTGTTGGTAGGAAGCAAACTCTAACCATTGTTGAAGTGTTCTTTGACAATAATAATTCCCCGCCTTTATAGTAGAACCTATGTGTAGAGCATTTATATTTTGACAATTAGCCCAACTTTCAGTGTCGCCCTTATAAATAAAAATTCGTTCATTATAAAGAAATCGTATTAAATCTTCTTTCACATTATTCAATAGAGTTTTGAGTTTGGGATCAGAAGAATATTGGGGATCAGCAAGGAGCGTGCTTATTTTTTTTATCGCTTGGTGGTTTCTTTGCAGAGGGGATAACTGAGTATCACTCAATAGGTTAATTATTGATAGGACCGGTTTTTTTCCTTGGAAACCAAAAAAACCAAAAAAGCCTAAACTCTTCTCCTGGGCCAAACAAAAAGAATTTAATTTATCTATACAAGATTCAAATGAAATTGGCATACCCCACCTCATGATGAATTTTATTTTAAGTATAGGTCTTCTTTTTTTTTTTGCTGGTTAGATGGTTTAGATGGACTTTTCTTATTAGTTAGAGGGAGTAGAAGCTGAGATTTAAGCTTAATAAATCCCAGGCTTACGTTATATGTTTACTTTGGGTTATTCATTACCAACTGGGAACGAACCGTTTGCAGGGTTTCTATAATCAGGAAAAGAACAATGCATGTGGGCGATCTTCCAAACTCCATCTTCCTTTTCAATAGTTAAAGTGCCGCGTAAATGCTCAAATAAATATTCTTTTCCTTCAATGATCATTCGTGCTCGGCATATGGCAGCAGCCCACAAAGCCTCATCTGGAGTGGGAACAAAGTGAATTATTTCTATTTTACCTTGCTCTGATTGGCTCCAGTCTCTTCTTAACTGTTCTTCTATTTCTTTTAAACCCACCCGATATTCATCGACTCCTGATCCCCAAACATTGGTATTTTGACTGAAAAGACTAAGCAATAAGGATGCAATTCTTTGCTCATATCCCTCACAGAATTGTTTAAAAAGTTTTTCGGCTGGTTTTTTTTCTAAAATGTTCATGAGACTTTTCTCCTGAATAATAAAATCTTGACGGAGTTTAAAAGATAAGAAAAAATTGTCTGTCCGTGCTGAATACGGACAAAAATGAATGAACTCTATAGTACCGAGCTTAAATAAACCATTCGTTCCATTTCTAGTCTGGAAGAAAATCCTGTGCGTTGTTTAATACGCAGTAAATATGTATCCACAGTACGAGGAGAAAGCCCAAGTAGCTGAGCGATTTGTTTGTGTGTTGCACCTTGCAGCAATAATCTAAGGCACATTAATTCTTGAGCGGTAATGTACGTTTTCTCGTTCTTTCCAACCACAGGAATTCTGCCTTGCTTCAAACAAAGCTCTTTATAATTTACATCGCGATAGGTTTCGGGTAATGCAATCGGATTTTTATTCAGTATCTGAATTAAATCTTTATTTTGCAGGTCAAAGTCAAAAATAAATTGCTCAATTGCCTTGAGTTTATTGAGATAAAACGAACCGGGATTCGCATGTTCATAGGGTAAGGCTACCGCAATCATATCGTAATAATTTTTACTCCGACGAACTAAAGTGAGTCCGTTGTGCAAATTAAATTTTTCGCGAGCAATTTGCACGGGGGTACTGGGCAACTCTTGATCCCAAAAAAACCAGTATGAATGATTATTTTCATGCTCATCGTCAAATGAAGAGAATACTACTGGAGCATTATCAATATGTTGGAAGTATTCAAAGAGCCCGGTGTTGTTTGTTAAGCAATTAATGGAGCCGTCTGCAAAACAACGTAAATATTGAAAGTAATTAAATCCAAATCCATCTAATAAATTTTTACTTGCTTCATGGACTTTGCTTTTTAATAAAAATATAGGGTGGTTTAAGTCAACTTTTAATGACATGTAATAAAAAATAATCTAGATTAAGGACCAAAGTGAATGCTATTTTGTCAGTAATTTTATTATTGATCAAATTGAATTGTATTGTTTCATCGCTCTAGATTTGATATAAAGTTTGGGAAGAACTATGGACTTCTATTTGGAATAGAATAAAGGAGATATAATGCTAAGAAATAATCCACAAAGACCGCGCAATGAACTGCCTTCAACCCGACTAAAACGCCAATTATCCATATTCTACAGAGGCCCGGATGGCCGTATTACTTCCGATGATCCTGACTCCTACAAAGGACAAGAGCGGGTAGCATATCAAGAGGCGATACTTAGCCAACACCCAAGGACAGGTTATGCCGATGGAATTTTAAAAGAAAGAAAACAGCGCAATAAAACTCAATTTTTTTCAATTGCAAAAAAAGAAGAATCGGAAAATGAGCCTTCAGTCCCTACTCCTCCGTGATTGAGTAAACTACAATGGAGATATGGGAATAACTCTGTCTCGTAGCATGGTTTTCATCTGAAGCAACAAGGAAGTAAATGATATGACTAAATCAGTAACGCCCCAAGAAGTATTTCATGAGCTTATCAAAGCAAATGGTTTGTTCCCAAATAACCCTCGCTTCCCTTTATTAATATACAAGCAAATGGAAGTAGTTAAAAACCAATCCCCTCAGAAACTCCAAGAGCTTTTACAACAAAACCATTGGGGAAATTCATGGGTAGATTCGATTTATGACTATCATCATTATCACAGTAGGACCCATGAGGTATTAGTGATCCTTGCGGGGGAAGGAACAGTTCAATTTGGAGGGGATAACGGTACGATTTACCCAGTAAGTCATGGTGATGTGGTCATTATTCCTGCCGGTGTTGCGCATAAAAGTTTGCACTTATCCAGCGACTTTCAATGTATCGGTGCTTACCCAGGGAATGTTGATTTTGATATGAATTATGGTAAGGCCGAAGAACATCCCCGAGTGATTGAGCAAATTAAACGTGTCGGAGTACCTCAAAGTGATCCTATATTCGGTACACATGGACTATTATTTAATTATTGGAAATAGAAACTCTATAACTATTGGATAAGTAAAGAAACCAACCGTTATTTTAAATTATTAGTATTTGCTGGAGTGCTTTATGTCTGTAGCTTCAATTAGAAAAGTTTATAACATTTATGCTTCCTTCTATGATTTTTTGTTTGGTTCCATTTTTAACCCAGGCCGTTCCTTGTGTGCTGAAATTGTTAATAAAGCGGCAAAACAAAATGCTACAGTACTTGAAATTGGCATTGGTACCGGTTTGTCGCTACCGCTTTATCGTTCTGATTTGATGATTACGGGGATTGATATTTCCGAAAAAATGTTGGAAAAAGCTGAGGAACAAGTGGTCAAAAATCACTTGGAGGAACGGGTACAGTTAAGGATTATGGATGCGGCTCATTTAGAATTTCCTGATAATCGGTTTGATTTTATTGTTGCCATGTATGTGGCCTCAGTGGTTCCAGATGTGAAGGCCTTTCTTCAAGAATTAACCCGTGTTGCTAAACCTACGGCAGAAATTATATTCGTGAATCATTTCGCATCGGAGCACCCGATAATGCGCTTTTTTGAGAAGATATTTGCTCGAGTTAATGAGCTTATAGGGTTTAAGTCGGATTTTTCGATGCACTCAATTCTTGATTACCAAGCCCTAAAGCTTCTATCCACCCGAAAAACCAATTTATTTGGTTATTGGAAATTATTACACTGTAAAATTCTGAAAGATAACCCAGCACCACCACAAGACAACTAGATTATCTGCTTCGTATTAATCTAAACAGTCCTGGTATGGACCTGTTGCAGGGATAAAATGGTGTGGGGCTACGCGCTTATATTTGATGTTTTTGGTTTACAAACTTTGGTCTTAATCAAGGATTATTGTGTCAAAAAAAACTTTGGTTTTTTTATCGGGAGTTTTGTCGGACCATCGCGTATGGTCTTATCAAGCAAATCATTTGCACGATCTGGTGAATTGTCAAATTATTCCCTTATTACACGGTACCTCCACTGAGGATTTACTCCAAAGAGTGTTAGGACATGTTGAGGGGGCGTTTTTTTTGGCAGGCCATTCGATGGGTGGATGGTTGGCACTGGAGCTTGCCAGAAGAGTTCCTGAACGCATTTTAAAATTATGCTTATTGAATACTTCCGCCCAACAAGACTCTGAAGAAAAAGAGCAAAAAAGAATAGAATTAATACGAAAAGTGGAGCAAGGTGCTTTTCAAACGGTTGCTGCTGAGCTAGTACAACATTATGTGTATGATGAGCGGGTTAAACCAGAAGTACATTCCATGTTTCTCAGTGTGGGCCAACAGGCATTTATTGCCCAACAAAAAATACTGCTGGCTCGCCAAGAGTGCACTTCTTTCTTGCCATCACTGGAAATACCTACTTTAGTCATTCACGCACGCCAAGATAAAAATTTTTCTCTATCTGTCCATGCAGAGCTGGCAGACAAAATTCCAAATGCCAAATTAGCAATTATTGAAGACTCTGGCCATATGTCGCCTATGGAATCACCCCAGGCAGTAACTGCATTATTACGGTTATGGTTGAATTATTTTTAAATGCGTTAATCTTCATAATCATTCAAATCAAAAGCCTCTTGCAGATTTCCAAGCTGCTCTTCAACTAGGGTTAATTTTTCAAAACTAGCAATATGAAACAAGGCTTGGCCTGAATGCACAAGTGGCAACATATTTTCACCAATAATAATTCCAGAAATGGGTGATTTCAATTTGTATTCTTCGGTACTGGTTGGATTGGCGATAACCGCAATTACCTGTCCCTTGGCGACTCGATTGCCTGATTTTTTAAGGTGTCTTAAAATGCCACTTATGGGTGCTCTTATCCAATAACTGCTCCTAGATACCGTAGAGGTATATTTTTTTACTCTGTATCTACCGGGCGGAACCATTCCCAAGGCTCCCATCACACTTAGAATACCATTAATGCCGGTTCGGATGGATAACTCATCGAAACGTAAAGACTCTCCTCCTTCATAGACTAAAATAGGAATACCTTGCTCATTTGCATACTCGCGCATTGAACCATCCCTAAAGGTTGAATGTAAAATGACTGGAACATTAAAAGCTCGAGCCAAATCTTCAATACCGGGCATATCAAGATTTGCTCTAATTTGAGGTAAATTAAAGCGGTGATTAGATCCGGTGTGTAAATCAATTGCATGAGTAGATTGGGATAAGATTTGCTTGCTGATAATTTGTGCAAGAATAGAGGCAAGTGAGCCATTTGAACTGCCGGGAAACGATCGGTTTAAGTCTCTTCGATCCATTAAGTATCGTTCCTGGTATAAAAAACCGTATACATTAACTATAGGAATTGCAATAACATTCCCATGGATTTTTTTTAGCCCCTTTTTTTTCAAGAAGCGTCTGATAATCTCAACGCCATTGATTTCATCACCATGAATGGCAGCAGTAAGACATAACGAAGGCCCTTCCTCTATCCCGTTAATGACATGTATTGGCAAACATATTGGAGTCCAATCATATAATTTGGGCATGGGTAAAAAAACCGTTTTGCGTTCTCCAGGCTTAATTTTCATGTCACCAATTACAAGAGGTTCTTTACTCATTCTCACGATCCTTCAAGAGTTATATAACAAGTGTAGCTTGAATTGGAGCAAAGTAGTGTGAGGAAAGGTTGAATTTCTATGTACAAATATGGAAGAGCAGAATGCTCTGCTCAAAACGTTGGGCTTGGTTGGACAAGCTTTTAACACAGTTATTGGTGTGGCATAAATTTACTCAAGTGTTAAATTGGAAATAACAGCAGGTTTTGCCCCCAGTTTTATATCCGTGAGGTGTTGATTAAATATTGCGTAGTTATTGTATGAACCGGTGTTAATTATCGGGAACACAATATGGTCGAAAAAATGCGCTCGTTTTTCAATTTCTTCACCATATATCTTGGCTACGATTTGCGGATCATTTTTAAACTCCCCACAACCCCAGGCTCCTAAAATTGCGTTGGGTTGTTTTGCAAGGATTAATGTATCAAGCTGGGCTGCGATACGTCTTCGTAAATCCGCTATATATTGATTCCTGGTTTCAAGATCCAAGGCGTGGGGTGTGAAAGGAAGTTGCGGCGCGGCGGATCTTAATTCATAAAACGGGAAAATATCTGATTCAGGAAGAAAGGCATAACTTAGGCCGCTGTCTGCCATATAGCGTGCCGATGTAAAGTCCTCAGGATCTGTGGGAAAAACTATTTCAGGACCTCTGAAACATATCCTGGATTCTGGGCTAAAAAATACTTTATATCCTTGGGTGTCGGTTTCCTCGCTGTGCTTTTTCAAAGCCTCATATTCTTCCTGGGTCATTTGTATCTTAGCTTCTAGAAGCTTTTTTGCTGCCTCATGGTAGCAAAATGCTTGAGCTTTTTGATCTAAATAAATGCTTGGATCCAATAAAGATTGAGCACAGGTGCTTCGATGCCATATATTTTCCTCCTGGGCACTTCCTCCCTCTAAGGCAGCACCGCCTGGAAATTGGGGATTTGCCATATTGAGTACAGAATAAGATACTCCATATTTTTTGGTCGCTTCAAGTGTTGCCAGTCCCCAATCTTTAGGAATTACTTCAACTAACTTGGGTGAAGGTGATTTTTTTTTGGCCCATAAGTTTAAATTAATTTGTGCTTGCTGGGCCAATTTCTCTGATTTTTTTAAATCGGTGATCCAATCTAAGGTTTTTTCCATACTTTTGTGTCGCCATCTCTCACCCGTATAAGATCCTTTGAGAAGACTTGGCTTATGTTCGGCGTGTACGTCTTTGATAATAGAGGCAGTGCTTTTTTGGGGGGAGGGTTTAAATAATTTAATTCTCGCCATCATTTTTTTCATCCTTTTTCAGGTTCCCTCTTCTATTTTTTAACATCTTGATTCTAAAAATCAGTTAATGAGTTTTTATAAAGATAAGAGTCCACATTTAATAGAAGACGGTACGTTAATTTCCATAGGCACAACAGCTTCTGGTGTTATCAGATTGAATTCCATACGCTGACAGCACCATGTTTTTATTATTTTGATAGCGAACATGCAACAAGAAAGAAGTGCTCTACTCATCGCAGTATTCTAAGCAATTGTATCCTTCCATTAGGTATATCCTTGGCTCCACGATGATACGTCGAACCAAATTCAGTAGACCAAAATGATCAAAAAAAGTCAACTTTGTTTTTAGTTATGAGATGAAGTTCATTTATTGTCATATTTTCAGGGCACCTCAAGCAGACTTCAATGCTGCATTTTTGGACCTTAGAAACTTCTGTATGTGTGTAAAGAATCATATCCTTCACCAGAAATGCTCGATTATTAATCTATAATTATATTAATCTCACTTTTTGTTTGATAAATATGAAAGTTGATGAAAAATCTATAAGAGAGTTATGTGGTGAAAGTTCGGAAGTGGTTGTATTTGGTTTTGGCAAATATGCCTATAAAGAGCTCTGTACGGCAATCAATAACAACAATGGAATCAATGCCCTAAATTCTGACACCTACGATAGCAAACACACCGATCTCAGCAGAAACAACCCTTACTCTATGTATAATTATTTTAAGTTTATTCTCAATGATTTAATTGTCGAAAATTATAAGAGACAAAAAGAAGGCAAACCAATAATCCCCTTAATTTTTGTAGTCGGAAAAGGCGATATGAACTATGAGCCAAAACAAATTGCTCAAAGAGAGGAAGACCCCACCGATAAATGGGTTACGCTAACAGAGCTACGCAGAGTTTATAAATTAGCTACAGAATTTGGACCCGAATTCTCCAAAGTTGCTTTGGATACGGTGAAGTTTGTAAATCTTGAAACCAATTCCGATGTAACCACTTTAAAGCGTGTTTCTCCTTTTTGGGAAAACCCAGATTGGCAGAAAGATTGGCAAACACGAAAAGAGGAAACCCAGAAAACACACAGCCGACTGATAAAAAATAGTATTTGGCGATCCAATCTACAAGGTAAGATTGAAGAAATCGATAGTCAACATTCTGAAGATAAAGGTAAAGAAGAAAAGAATACTTTTAAGAGTTAATGAATAAGGCTCTCGCGCAAAACACCATCTCTATTAAGAGGACAAAAACCGACATCAAAACTATAAACTCGCTGATTATCTTTTTATGCCGTGCTATGGTTAGCATAGGATAAATAAGGGGATAAAAATGATTAATAACGTGATTCTTATAGCTTGTGTATTGTTTGCAACGATTCACTATTTTATCAGGCGAAAACATTATTCTGCTGAACAGATCGTAGATTTATACTTAGTCTATTTCCTATTTTTTACGGTAGGTCTTATCGGTTTAATTGGTTTTATCGGCCATGTATTCTTTCCTGATATGACCGCTAAAATGATTGGTTGGCCTACAGGCAGTCCATTTCAATTTGAAGTAGGGTTTCACGATGGCGCATGGGCATTGTTAGGGATCCTATCCTTATTTATTGGAGGAAAATTTTGGCTGGCTACGGGATTAGGATGGTCATTTTTTATAATAGGAGCTTTATATGGTCATATTAGAGATATGATTTTACATGGAAATTTCGCACCTTATAACGCTGGTATTATTATTTCAGAAATCATTATTCCAGTAGTAATCTTGACTTTACTATTCCTCAAGTTTGTTGTTATGAATAAGAAATAAAGTCTCGGCTTGGAAACTACATCCACCTGACTAGTGATGGTTGACCAGATTCGTGCAGCCCCCCTTACCATACATTTAGTTATTATGTGGATATTATACGCTCCTTAAAAGCCCTCATCCCTTTGAAGATTGGATCTGCAATCTTTTGTGGGAAGTGGTTTGGTAATTGGGTTGAGACTTCATCGATAGCAGAATCAATACGGTCAATTACTTGTTCAAAAATCTGAGCTGCTTTAATTTTAGAATATTGAACGTATTTTGCTGTTTCAAGAAAGTGTCTTTTTTGAATACCGTCAATCTTATAATGACTATTTTTTCCATATATAGCCATTGCCATTTTCAATTTCTTAAATGATAACTTTTTTTGTTCCACGATAGGATATGCTGAAATGATGTCGTATAAGGGGGTGAGCTGGTAACCGCCTTGTGGTTGTATACTTATACTGAAATTTTTGGCATGCGCATCAATAGCGCCAAGGCACCAGTAAACAACCTGTGCCCTGAAAAATTCATCTCTATCTTTTTGAGGTTGCTGTGAGCCGTTAAGTAACTGCATAATTTCTTTAATACCGGGGCCACCATCTGACTGATATTTTAAATTTGGTGAATAACCCAATGCTTGGCATAGGTCTTCTTGCGGTAACCTGAGGACATAACGGTTATCTCGACTCCATTTTCTATCAAATCTTTCGACCACCAGCACCTTTTCATCTTCGAATTGTAAGATTTTTGATTTTGCAACATCTAAACCAAATTTGCTGGCTAGTAGTAAACAGAGATGTTCATTTTCACAACTCTCACTTAGATCAATTCCTTGATGTGGTAAATATCCAATAGGTAATTTGAATATGTGAGTTGTTGGTGTAGGTCCAAATGGTTTATGCCATTCATTTTGGTAATATAGAAAAGCTGTTTTTTCCTGAGCACCTGCTAATGAGATTCTAAACGCATCATCCTCTTTATCCATTCCCAGTGGTGAGTTTTGATAAGAACGTAAAGTACGAGCTATCTCCGCCTCACTGACAACGTGACTTTCAATGCTTAAACGCTGTGTCTGAGGAATACGTTCAACAATTTGTATTGCCCCAACACAATCGCTGCCAATTAAGGCCAATAAATCAAACGGTCGCGATGATTTTGCTTGAAAACGAGCTTGTATCCTGGCTCTTATCTGTGGATTATCGGGAAGTAAATTATCAAAAAAGTTATAAACTACTTCTCCTGAAAATTTTTGATTTACTAACGGCAACGATAAAGATACTGGTCGCGAATGTGGCTTGGAAATCCAGTCCTCAACATAGAAAAAACTCAAGCCTCCTGCATTATCCTGGGTAAGCTCTCCCACGAGCTCATTGTTCATCAAAATGTATAATTTACGCATTACCACTCTATCTCTTCATGAGTTTTTTGCCCTTTATCAACAAGACTAATGTTTAAATTTAGGGCGGACAATATCCTAAACAGGGTATCAATTCGGCTATTGTCGGGACTATTTTCAAATTTTGATACGGTATCCTGTTTCAAACCCACTAAATCTGCAACTTCCGATTGACTCATTTTAAGTTGCTTGCGCTTGTCATTTAAATATAATGCCAAATCTTTTGCTGATCGGATAATCATAAATCCCCATTTTACCCTCAAGTGCCAATAATATTAACTATACCCCCAAGTGCGGGTAAAATCAATTATACCCGTATTTGAGGGTAAAAAAGTTACTGTATTTTTGAATTTAGCTGATAAGCACAAGCGTTGAGATTTGTCTTTTTGCTGATTACAACAGAAGGGGAAAAATCCAAAAACAATTATCTGTGCTATTGAGGAATTAGCTCATATCATTTTCGTAGCACTTAAAGCAAGCAACCCATTTAATTTTGCTTGCCTTTAAAGACAGTATCTACTTACTTCATACCAAATAAAACATATGATCTTTCAAAGGCTTTTTATCTCACACTTCTGGATCTATTATGATAATATTTGTTTTTCCTCACTTGCGTTTCTTTTGCCTTGGCCAGGTTAACGAACGTTGCGAAGACTACTAATGTCGTTTAAAACCTTAATATTTTTACTGGTTCTCTTATCCACTTTTGGCAGTGCGATTTGGAATATTCAAATAAAACAATCAAGTAATAATGTTTTATTTGTTACGCTCATGGTTATACCTCAATTCATGGTAGCGGCACCTTTATTGTTTATCGTACCTTTGCTTGATTATGCGACTTTTAGCTTTGTTGTGATGAGTGCCATCGTGCAAACTGGCTATATACTCTTCCTTAGTAATGCGTATAAGCATGGATTAGTTAGCGCAGTTTATCCCCTTGCTGTAGGCAGCGCGCCTCTTTTTGCTTTATATTACTGGCATCATTACGTAGGATATCCCATTTCCACCCATGAATTTGTGGGGGTAGTTGTATTATCACTGGGTATCATCTCGTTTATTTTTACTAGGATAACTAAAAAATCCCCGTTTTCACTACAAGGAATTGCCTATGCAATAGGGACAGGAGTTTTTATTTTTTCCTATTCTACCATTGATACGTATGGTATCCGAGCGGCAAGTAATCCTTTATCTTATATTAGTTGGTTATTTGTTCTTAAAGCACTTTTATTATTTCTACCCATGTTGTTGCTCAAGAAAATAACATGGGAAACATTAAATCAAGGCAAGAAAAAATATATTATTGCGGGCTTACTAGCGTGTTTGGGCTACAGCATGGCAGTTTTTGCTTTTCTTCATTTTCATTCAGCAGTTATCCTCGGGTTACGCTCCACCTCAATTTTATTTGTATTTTTTCTCTCAATTGTTATCTTAAAAGAAAAGACTTCTGTCAGGACGCTTTTCGCAACACTGTTAACAATTGCTGGGATGTCGCTTATTTTAGTAGGATAGTGATTAAACAATACTTGTTGGCCCAGCAGGAGTTTTTTGTTGACCGATTGTTTTACCAACTCAAATTATGAACATTTGTTGTCATCGAATTGAACTGTGCAAGGGCTTTGATCAGCGCACCGTGACAAGAGTTTTATTACACGCCTGCTGGCTGAAACCCGCCTCTGATGGTAAAGTCTCACACAAGCCAAGAATCAAAGGTTGGCACACCAAGATTGTATGTTTTTACCGGTAAATTTGGGGGGAAGCTTAGAGAGTCGTATTTGGTTCCAAATTTCGACACATATTCGACACGTAAAATTTAAGGTTTGACGGAATTTCGCCAAACCCAGACTGGGATTGGCTCCCCTTAGTAAGTATATTGCGAACTCAGAGGCGGGAGGAAGTGGTAAGTTTTGGTCGGTGTTATTCGTCAACTGTAGTTGTTAATGGGAGAATGACATAAGTTTTGGTGAGCAATCTTTGCAACCACGGTCATAATACTCTTTCCAGGAAGCCTGTGATAAATGATTTTTCTTACATTTCCAGGATATTTGTTTTGTACAGTCAACCTCTACTTGAAATGGGCTAAATTTGTTGTTATCAAAGTCCCACTCCAATAAAATAGAAGGGTATCTTATTGCAATTGAATTAAACTCAGGGGAATCGTTCAATTCCACAGGAAACTTTTCTTGTACCCATAACTGGACTAGCTCACACCAGGCCTCTAAGATTAGATCCCAATCCATGGTTGAAGATTCTCCAGGAAGGTCATCTATTCCTGTAACAGATTGATAGTTATTTTCTATTAATTGTTTTCTAGTATTCTCCCATTCTTCTTCATCCCTGGGGTATCGATTAAAAAATGTATCAATCTTCTTTAGTTTGGTTTCTAATTTTTTACTCAGATTAGAACCAATTAATTTTGATAAATCGAATAAGATGTGAGTGAAAGAAAGTTCTTTTTCATCCCAGATTAAAAACCCCTTTAATAATTGTTCTATAGCTAAATGACCCAGATGACAACCAATATCAATATAATTAAAGTTTGAGCTAAGCATGTTGCCAGCTTCTAAAAATTTGGATGAGTTGCGTATAAAAAATTTCGCATCCCATTTATCTCTTTGTTTATTTTTCATTTCTTTTGATATGGTCTAATAAATTATTACCTTCAACAATTACCCATAACTGTCCAATATAGTTGCCGTTATAATTATTTATAAAATTTCTGGCCTCATTTTCTGAGGAGAAATTTTTCACCAATTGTTCAACAATATTCCCTTCATTAGCCTTATATAATCGAACAATATATTCACTATTCATTTAGACTCCTCGGTTAGATAAAATTGAAGACATCATTTGTTTTCGATTAAAACTCATTGCGTGCAGTATCTAGTTAATGATAACCTATTTGATTATCGTAATACTTTGAATCTATATTGAGGATCTCTCAATATTTTATCGAATAGGAATATTCCTCCAATATGTAGCTGCTATATTATTTCTTGCACTAATCCTAGGAATCTTAATTCATCATTTATAGCATCTTCAAAAACTTCCAAATGCCCAAATATTTTCCCCTCATTAGGAAGGTACTTGATGTGAATATTAAGTGGTTGCCATCCTCCGAAAACTTTCCAAAAGTCTACTAGCTAAAAGGTAATCAGTGACTAATTGGTCTGTGTTATGATTCTGAATTATAGCCATTACCCACTTTCTTAATTATTCGTTCATAATCTTTTCAGTAAATTGTTTATATTTAATCGTTTTTGGTTTCATAATATGTATTACCTTAATGCAGCTCCATAACCCTACTTTAGAATAAGTATTAAATTCATGCATTTCTTCCTCTCTCAGCTAATTCATTCCAAAATCCTACAGTAACCATGGAATTGAGATGGCATTGCTCCGATAATTGGAGCATAACTGTGACGAGAGGTAACGGCAATATAAGCTTTTTCGAAAAGAAATGTATCTTTTTGAGGTTCAGAATTAATTTTTTTATCACCCAAATATGATGGGAAAACAGTTGTGTATATAGAATTTCCTATACCAGTAATTTCAATAAAAGTAATTCCAGTTGGTGACATAAAAGCTCGAACATCCGTAGCACCCAACTTCGCTATCATCCTAGCTTGTTTTTTATTAGAAGTGTCAATATTGTCAAAATGAATCGCATTCGATATATGATCATCTTCAAGTTTCATTGATTGTCCTTGCCAATTTGCAAACAAGCCTTGAGGGAAATAGCATTCTATACTTTTTGCAGATTTGAGTTCATTGATGGCCATTTCGTATTTCTGTGGAGTTTTATTCGGATCAGGCAAAGGGGGCAACTCAGCTATAGCTAATGTTGGTGCAATTAAAATAAAAAATAAAATATTCAATTTGGGCATGAGCATGGGGCTCTCCTTAGCCTTAATACTTTTAAATATAGTATAAAATTAATAACGGAAGCCGATAAGTCCTATAGTCGCAGTCTCTACAGGTGTGCCATTAAATTGGCTAATAATTTTTTCTAATCCATTTTTACATCTTCTTTTTTATACCAAATAAACTGCGCCCTATGCCGCCGGCCCATTGAACATTTATGAACTTTTTATGATATATAATTAGACATATATCTCTTTTTAAGGAGGGCTGTGGCATGGACGCATATCAAAATAAAAGCGGAGTATCGTGTGTTGTCGCGTATGAAATTGGAAGTGACTTTATAAAAGTTAAATTCCAAAAAAATAACTGCGTGTATTTATATAATAATCAGATTCCAGGAGCTACGCATGTTGAAGCAATGAAGAAGAAAGCAATTGATGGTATTGGTCTTGCTACATATATAAGCAAATACGTAAACAAAAATTATTTTAATAAAGAATATTGACCCACTTACAGGTCCAGGTCAGATCTTCACTCACACAGTCCAACTGTAAAGTAATTACTGATGTATCTACACTAGCTTCAGGCCTAACCCGAGGGGTTAATGTACAAAAATTCCGCATTAGGCTGGTTAATATGGGCTATATACTACTTAATGTAAGCTATAGTTAAACGAAATTGAATATTCCATCGGATGGATCTTTATGTTGGTATATAAAAAAATAGCATTAATAAATATTATGATTTCAATAATATTTTTTTTATATGGATGTTCCAGTGATAATAAACAAGATAATTTTTATGTTTATGCTGAGATAAATCAGGAAAAACACTTATGTTTTATGAAAAAGGGATTCCACGATGAGAAATATGAGGGAGAACTCAGCCAACACGGGGAGAAAATAGTAAATTGTCACATTACCTTACCTCCACAATTTAAAGATAAGTATAGAATGTGTGTACTTTCAGGCATTAGAGTTGATGGACAAGATCGAGGTGGTCAAATGAGTTTGCATGGATGGTCTTGTGATGTAAGTTCAGTAACTGGCAGCGTAACAATGTATATGAAATCTACAGCGACATATGGTGTTGTTAGTTGTAGCATGCTCTGTATTAAAAATTAATTGTTATACTACTTTATATACCTGTAGTGGAGTTGTACCCCTACATAAAATAAAACCAGCCTTAGGGGTTTTATGCCTGTCCCATGCTCATTGTTAAATTGTGGCAACACCTAAATTGATTTTAATATTGATAATCTTCCCTTTTTGAGCAACAGAAGATCTATAGTTGAAAAATCAATGTACTTGGTAAAATTAACACCCCAGTTCAAAAGAGTGGTTGCTGTTCTCATCATCAGGGAGTAAGTGGATGTCAAGATGGGCGTTCATATTGTTGTGACGGACCAATTTCTCCCTCGTGTGATTGTTAAAATTACGTAAGTACTATTCCACGAATATCTATGAAACCCAAACATAATTTTTAGTCCATAAATCAGTAACATGTAAATTAGTGAGTCTATACTTATTAAAAAAAGAAGCATCATTTCAGGGAAAAAATATGTCACTGAGGCATCGCTTAGCCCAAGAATTAGATCCAAGTTTAAAGCAAACACCTGGCTTATCTTTTACCAATAAGATAATTGTTGTTGTTATTCTGTGCTCTCTGTTTTTAGCAATCATAGAAACAGAACGTTCGATTTATCACAATAATGAGTGGATGTTTTTCATAACCGAATGGGTTTTTACTATTATTTTTGCTATTGAGTATATTGCTCGCGTATGGGTTAGCGTAGAAAACTCCAGTTGTACAAGTCGAATTCGCTATATGCTTACGCCTGCCGCAATTTTAGATCTTTTGACTGTGCTTTTAATTTTACTTACCACGTTGGGCACAGAAGGTTTTATTTTGAGATTAGCACGGCTTTTAAGGGTATTAAGGATTGCTAAACTGGGGCGTTACTCAGTTGCAATGCAAAACATTGGACGGGCGATTTATCTGAGACGGTTTGAATTAATTATTAGTTTTGGAATAGGTGTTTTTGCACTTATTTTATCTTCTTCGATATTGTATATCGTTGAAGGAGACATACAGCCAGATTATTTTGGAAGCATCCCCAGAGCAATGTGGTGGTCTGTCGCCACATTAACAACGGTTGGATATGGGGATGTTTATCCTATTACTGCTATAGGCCGGTTTTTTGGTGCAGTTACTGCGGTTGTAGGTATTGGATTAATTGCTATGCCAACGGGAATACTTGCCGCATCGTTTAGTGATGCAATTCAAAACATTAAAAATAATCATTCGGAGAAAGATTAATGGCACTTCGATTTCAAAAACGAGTTACATTGATCCCTGGAGTTAGACTGAATTTTGGAAAAAGGGGAGTTAGTTTATCAATGGGCCCTCGTGGTAGTTCAATGAATGTAGGGAGTAAAGGGGTTTATGGGAATTTAGGTATACCAGGTACTGGTTTATCTATTAGGGAACGCCTTGATAATGGGGCGTCTAAATCAAATAGCCACCCGCAGCAAGAGTTAAATAGCAGCGAATCTGCGTATCTTGATGTTAAATTAAAGGTTAATGACAATGGTATTTTATCTTTTGCGACGGAGGATGGTTTGCCACTACCGCCCAAAATGATTAATCAAATTAAAAATGATCATTCGGAGTTTTTAGAAGAGTTGTTACAAAAGGCAGCGAATGAAATAAATAAAGACTTTGATGAATTAATGATTATCCATCACGTAACACCATCTCCTTATCAAACAAAATTAACTTATCATGAATTAAGTGTTCCTCATCCGAAAAAACCAAAACTTCAAAAGATAAAATTTTATCACCGCTGGTTTGGATGGGCCTCTGATATTGAAAATAAAAATAATAATAAAATGTCTCTTTATCAACAGGCCGTAGGATATTGGGAAAGCATAAAAAAAGATCATGATGAAGCTACGGAGGAGTTTAATTCAATAGTGCGACAATCAGAAAATGGCGATTTGGATGCTATGGAGCAAATTTTTACTTATGCATTAAGTAATCTAACTTGGGCAAAAGATACTCAGTTGAGTTTTGATTTTAAAGATCAGAATACATTATTTTTAGATATTGATTTGCCGGATTTAAAGGACATGCCTAAGAGAACTGCTGAAATTGCGTCAAGAGGATATAAATTATTAATCAAAGACCGGAATGAAATACAGCTCAAGAAGGATTTTAGCCATTTAGTTCACGCTATATTTTTCCGTATAACGGGAGAAGTTTTTTCTACTTTACCTATTTTGCAAAAAATAGTTTTATCAGGTTATGTACAAAGAAATAATCCTGCAACCGGATTAATTGAGAATGTTTACATTATTTCTGTAGAAGTAGATAAGCCAAAATGGACTGATATAGATTTTAGTAAGCTTGAAGATATTAATCCCATAAATGCACTAGAACGGTTTAATCTCAGAAGAAATATCGATAGATCTAGTAATTTTTGTTCAATTGACCCAATTTGATTATTGATGCCTAAATAACCAGGGTGGTATTGAGTGTGGATCCACCCATAGGCCGAGTTTATTATTTTTAGCTTGATCTTGTAGATCATAAAGACTTTTATCCGTTACATATTTATCGTAAACCCAAGCCATTCCTGTTTTAACTTGCTCAGCATTTACATCTATTCCAGCACAGGTAACTCTACCCAAAATCCTACCATATTGATCTTTTGCATTAGTATTTACAATAGCTTCTTTTCTAAAACAAAGAGTAGACAATGCTTGTTTTGATACACTTCCAAAAGCTTGTTTTTTTTCTGGGGCATCTATCTCAATAAGTCTAATTTTCAATTGAATATTTGTATCAGTTAAAATCGTTAAAGTATCTCCGTCAGATATTTTAATTACTTCGCCAGAAATAATCTCTGCGAATGCTGCGTAAGGAATAAGAAGTGCAATCAGCATAAATTTAGCAATATTAGTTGTTTTCATTTTATAGCCCCGCAGCGTAGATAAATCAAATTAATGTGAAGTTTTTGAATATTCTACAAATCTAACCGGCTTTTGTTCAGGTTTGTAAAGATATTGCAACGATGCTCCATGAAACCAAAAACCGATTTTTCCCTCCCACTCTCCATTGCGTTGTTTATCGCAGCACCATATGCAATCAGAGCTTTCAAGTGTTTTTAATTCTTTTGCTGGAAGAGTCACACCACTGGTTTGAATATTCTTAGTTCCTCTTTGAGTTTATTACGCCATACAGTATAGCAATTATCTGCTAAATCACTTATTGCCCCTGTACCTTTGTTATCAAGTTTTCCAGAAGGCTGTGATTCATCAGCACCTTTACGGGGGTGCGCAATAAGATGGATATGGCAATTATGCTGATTTTTAAAGTCGCATAATTGTTCCATAAACGCTTTCTGTGCTTTGTAATCATCTTCTGCAATATCAATATGATCAATTTATCAATGATTACGCATATCATTAAAAAAATTTATCGTGTTGTTAATTATGATCTCTACTTTTTTATCAATTTTTTTACCATGCTGCTCAAATGCCGATTTGATTGCAATCTCATTAAATGATTTTTTTGCATCGTCAGAAACCTTGTAACCAATTTACAACTGGCATTAATTCATAGGTATTGTTTCTCATGGGCACATCATAAAGGGTAATTAAAACTGGATCAAAACGTATAATGTTTCTTCCGATTATATTGATCACGCTCGAATGAATCGCACATCCTGACCAAACTTGACGTTTTTCTAGCTCCACTGCCTCAGCTATTGCCTTTCCTATTATTAAATGATGGTTGACATTTGAACTTGATAAAAATCGATTATCCAAGGTTACTAGTCCAGACGTAATCGCCCCTCTCAAGGGAAATCCTAAATAAATTAATTTTGCCATTAAATTACGTACAGTAGCGAGCAATATTATCAAGCTTTTAAATGTATTATCAGGTGTTGATAAAAGTATCGAATCAGATATGGCCGTACAATGAAGAACCACATTATCAAATTTGGGTGTTAAATTGTCATTAACATCAGAAGTGTTCACCTGTTTAATCCAAGAAGAATTTACTACTAGCTGCTCAGCCGCTTCTGTTATGGAGAGATCAATCATGGGACGAATTACGCACTGGTATATTTCGATCACTTTTTGATGATCATTGTTCTTAACGAATTCTGAAAAACCTAATATATCTAAGAAAGCCAAAAATACTTCTTGTGGTTGATTTATATTTTTTAATTGATGCGCATAACTCATGAGAAATATTGGTGGATGGTTGTTGCTTAGTGTCCCACTAATGTCCCTTGAGGCAAGACAGTGGATAAAATTTTGATATAAGCCATTGATTTTAATGGCTCCCCGGACAAGACTCGAACTTGTGACCTAATGATTAACAGTCATCCGCTCTACCGACTGAGCTACCGGGGAATAGGGTCGGAATCTTAAAACGATTCTGATTGGGGGTCAAGTAGATTTACTAATAATTTTTTAAAATTTGTTTTATATAGGGAGTTTTTCTTTCCTTGCTCTATTTAAAAAAGTTATTTATATCCCACATTTGCCTTGGGGGCACCTTCTCCCCTGCGGGAGAAGGGTGATTGGTTTTAACTACAAAAACGTTGTAGGCGGTTTAAGGCATCTTCTAATATGTTCATGCTGGTTGCAAAAGATAACCGAATACAGCCTTCATTGCCAAATGCAGAGCCCGGGACTAGAGCCACACCCGCTTCGGTTAACAATTTTTCAGAAAATTCAAGGTCATTGGCATAGCCACGTTTTTCTATAATGGCTTGCACACTGGGGAAAATATAAAAAGTACCGTCCGCTGGGATAACTTCTATTCCTGGTATTTCCTGCAACCGAGAGGCTACAAAATCATGTCGTTGATGAAAGGCTTTTACCATTTCAGCTACACTTTCATGGCCACCCGTTAGTGCTGCTACCGCTGCTCTTTGGGCAATCGAACAAGGATTTGAAGTGGATTGGGATTGGATGGTTTTCATCGCATTCATTAATGGAAGAGGACCTGCTGCATAACCGATGCGCCAACCGGTCATCGCATAAGCTTTAGAGACGCCATTTAATACAATGGTCTGATCATATAACTCAGGACATGCATTGAGAATATTGGCAAAAGGCTGGCTCCAAAGAATGTGCTCATACATATCATCCGTAGCAATAATAATTTGTGGATGCTTTTTTAAGACTTCAGCTAAAGCTTTTAATTCATTTAGCGTGTAGGCGACCCCCGATGGATTGGAGGGGCTATTTAAAAAGATCATTCTTGTTTTGGGGGTAATCGCTGCTTCAAGTTGCTGGGCATTAATTTTATAACGTTGCGCAGGAGTCGTGGAAATAATTACCGGAGTTGCTTCAGCGAGTAACACCATATCAGGGTAAGAAACCCAGTATGGAGCAGGGATAATGACTTCATCTCCAGGATTAAGTAGCGCTTGGCATAAGTTGTAACAGCTTTGTTTTCCACCCACTGAAACCAAAATTTGATTGAGCTGATAATCAAGATTATTATCGTTTTTGAATTTATTTTTAATGGCTTCTTTGAGTTCAGGAATGCCATCAACCGCTGTGTATTTGGTGTACCCTTGATTAATGGCAGCAATAGCAGCTTCTTTAATATAATTGGGGGTGTCAAAATCTGGTTCACCGGTACCCAGATTAATGACATCATGCCCTTGAGCACGCATTTGGGTAGCCTTTGCTGCTACGGCCAAAGTAGGTGAAGGCTTAACTTTTTGCACGCGTTTTGCTAATGCGATATCCATTTGTTGCTCCTGTGAGATATACTATAAAGATATGAAAGATTTATTTAAACTATATGCCGATTATAAGCCTGCTGGCGACCAGCCGACAGCCATTGCCTCATTAATTGACGGCTTGAAATCAGGGTTATCCAAACAAACCCTTTTAGGGGTTACTGGCTCAGGCAAGACTTTTACTATAGCACATGTTATCCAAGCCATGCGCCGGCCTGCCTTAATTATGGCTCCAAACAAAACGCTTGCTGCTCAGCTGTATGGCGAATTTAAAACCTATTTCCCCGATAATGCGGTAGAATATTTTGTTTCCTACTATGATTATTATCAGCCGGAAGCTTATGTGCCTGCTTCGGATACCTTCATTGAAAAAGATTCATCCATCAATGAGCACATAGAACAGATGCGTTTGTCTGCAACCAAAGCCTTAATTGAACGTAAAGATGCGATTATCGTCGCAACAGTTTCCGCAATTTATGGTTTGGGTGATCCTGACTCCTATTTGCGTATGGTATTACATCTTTCCCGCGGAGAACAATCCGATCAGCGTAAAATTTTAAGACGACTTGCTGAAATGCAATACACACGCAGTAGCTTGTCACTAGAGCGGGGACAATTTCGAGTCCATGGGGACATTATTGATGTTTTCCCAGCTGATTCAGAGCGCGAAGCCGTACGTATTGAGCTATTTGATGATGAAGTGGAACATATTTCCCAGTTTGATCCGCTTACTGGCGAAATTTTGCGACGACTACCTCGAATTACCGTTTTTCCTAAAACCCATTACGTGACTCCTCGGGAGCGTATTTTACAAACAGTAGATTGGGTTAAGGAAGAGTTGCAGGAGCGCTTAGCAGAATTTAAAGCACAAAACAAATTAGTGGAAGCTCAGCGTTTGGAACAACGTACTTATTTTGATATCGAAATGATGTTGGAATTGGGTTATTGCTCTGGTATTGAAAACTATTCTCGTTATTTATCTGGACGTGAAGCGGGTGAACCCCCGCCAACCTTGTTTGACTACTTGCCTCAAGAGGCCCTACTAATTATCGATGAATCCCATGTCACTATTCCACAAATTGGGGGTATGTATCGAGGTGATCGTTCCCG
Source organism: Legionella sp. PC997 (assembly GCF_014109825.1). NCBI lineage: Bacteria > Pseudomonadati > Pseudomonadota > Gammaproteobacteria > Legionellales > Legionellaceae > Legionella > Legionella sp. PC997. Next base: position 3,665,354 of record NZ_CP059576.1, on the reverse strand, counting down.
TAAGGAAACTTTGGTCCAGTATGGCTTTAGACTTCCCTCAGCACTGGATAATCGACCATTACGATTCGAAGAATTTGAAGGACGCTCCCCACAAACTATCTACATCTCTGCAACTCCTGGCCCTTATGAACAAGAGCATTCAGATAATGTTGCTGAGCAGGTGGTGAGGCCTACAGGGCTTATCGATCCGGAAGTTGAGATTCGGCCAGTACGTACCCAGGTTGATGATTTAATGTCGGAAATTCGACTGGTGATTCAACAAAAAGCACGAGTTTTAGTAACCACTTTAACCAAAAGAATGGCTGAAGATTTAACCGATTACCTGAATGAACATGGTATTAAAGTGCGTTATTTGCATTCGGATATCGATACGGTTGAACGCGTGGAAATTATTCGTGATTTGCGGCTTGGCGTTTTTGATGTGTTGGTGGGGATTAATTTATTACGCGAAGGTTTGGATATGCCCGAAGTCGCTCTAGTTGCTATTCTTGATGCAGATAAAGAGGGCTTTTTACGTTCTGATCGCTCTTTGATCCAAACTATAGGGCGCGCAGCACGTAACATGCATGGGCGCGCTATTCTTTATGCGGATAAGATGACTGGGTCCATGCAAAGGGCTTTGGAAGAAACCAGCCGCAGACGGGAAAAGCAAAAAGCATATAATGAAGAACATGGAATTATTCCCAAAGGAATTAATAAATCCATTACCGATATCATGGAAGGCGCATATCAAGGAAAACGCAACGTTGCCATTGCAGAACCAAGCCCAGACTATTTACATTGGTCAACCCAAGAACTGGTGAAACACATCAATACTTTGGAAAAACAAATGTATATGCATGCAAAAAATATGGAGTTTGAGGCGGCAGCCAAAGTCAGAGACGAATATCTTTTATTAAAAGAGCAATTAATGAAGGGATAGCCCGACAGACATGGATTATGAACCCTGGAGTTCAAGTGGGTAGCGGATGAGGCGGTTCAGGCTTCCCACTCCAGGGTGGGCTTGCACAACGCCGACTTCAGGATGCTTCCCATGCTGTTAGCATTGGTTCTAAAATCTCTCGCTATCGGGTTAAGTTGATTATATCATGGCCATCTGGATTAAAGTCAATATAGCGCGATTGGGATCCTGCTTAATTTTATTATTTCACAAGTGGAACCGAATATTTTCTGGCACCATCGGATTGCTGCTAATGGCTTTTTTATCAGTCACTATCCATTCCAAGATATTAGAGCCTTTCCATAAAAGATTCTTGCCTTTTATTCCTTGAAATAATTCTAGATTTAATGATTTTTCCTTGGGGAAGTCTTCCCTATCTATCCCATAGACTTTCCATAGCAAATTATGACCCTGAGGAGGTATAAGAATTGTGGCATAGTAATTTAAATCAGTGGGGATATAAGCGATGACTTGATGATTAAAGGCTTTTTCCAAATGAGCCAGAAAAGGTCTGGCAAATTCAAACAAGTTTTTGTGTTTATTAATATCAGAAATAAGAAAAACAACGGATTGTACCTGTGCGGATAACTGATTTTTTAATAATGCTTCCGCAAAACTAACCGGCTCAAGGTAACTTATACATTTATCATTGGCGTCTACATCAACCAATAGGAGTTGTTCTTTAGTTTTATTCAATTCAGTGAGTTGGTCTAATGTTACGTTATCAAAATGAGTAAACTGATGTAAATTAGTCGCAGCCGCTTTATTTTCTTTGCTATCACTCATTAAAACAATCATCGTGTTCTCTTTAGTCCCTGTGGTTTAATTATAGCAAGTTGCGCAAAAATCAATCGTGAGATTCTATAATTATATTATTGGTTATCTTGTTTTTGATTTCTATAATGAAGCCAAAAAATATCATACTTGTATTAGGGGACGATAAGACTACTCTGGTAGCAGCTCAAGATATCGCCAAGCAGTTACCTAATAATGAGATACGAGTCTTTTCACCGGCGTGTTTGGTTGGTTTACGTCCATCTGATGTTGCCCGCATTACCGTAGTTGGACATGCTCACCACAGCGGATATGGTGCAGCTAATTTTTCACCTAAAAACTTTGTAGAGGCTTTTGATGAGGCTCGGAAGAATGCTGGATTTAAAAAAGAGGATATCAATAGGTTACGTTGTTTTGGCTGTGAGTTAGGTTTAATCAAAGAGGGCAGTTCTTATGCGCAAAAAATGGCAGATGAATTTCACCTACGAGGCTATCCATTAAAATTAAGTGCATTTACTAATCGGCATGCAACTCCTCTACAGAACATGATTGTTGGAATAGCTCCGGGTGGGGGTGTCAATGTATATGGTTATAAAACTGCCCTGCATTCTTATAAAGACCAAGAATTAAAGGAGAAACTAAAAGCAAAAAGTGAGGAGATAGAAAAGCTACAAGCAAAAGTGTCATTTATGGATTTTATCCGAGGAGACACCAAAGCAACAAGAGCAGTCAATAAAGCACTACAAGAATATGATGCAATTGTAGAAGAACAAAAAAAATTAAGGATTCAAGTGGCTGAAGAAAAGCACCCAATAAAGGCATTAGATCATGATGAAAAATATCAATTTCTGCCTTCAGTAAAACCTCAAGACCTCCAAAAAAGGATTAAATTTTTAGAAGAAAATATAGCGCGATGTGAAAACAATATGCAGGTATTGCAGGCTATTGATCCTGTGATGACCACTTATATGAAAGAAAGGAAAACAGAATTAGAAAAAGAATTAAGTACAATTAAAAATTATCTTGCTACTGAAGCAAATAAAGATCTTGAAGAAAAACCTCTCCCCGCGAAAGAAAAAGATGTTCTCTTAGTTAAACCCAATCTCAGCAAAGATCCCCATCTATTAGAAAAAGATAGTACTCAAACTTTGCTCCAGAAAGCATGGCAAGGTTTTAAGCAATTTTTTAGCGGCCTTTTCATAAAATCATCTGCATCCGAAGAAGTAACCTTAGCAGGATTAAACTCGAATCCCAAAGTGGTAGAAAATAGGCAAGAAACATCGATTAGTAAAAGTGAAAACGCTAAGGTACCTATTGTTAATCCGATTGAAGAAAAGCCAGTTGCCCCCTTCAAGACGAAAGCTATGGAAACGCGTGAAACAGTAACTTACCCAAGTGAAAAGAAAAGATCTTCCCCATTGGAGATGAAGGATTTTAAAGCGGAATTAAAACAACTGCGTGAGGAAAACCAACTCCAAAAACAAGAAGAACCACAAAATGAAATGCATTCTCGACCTGTAATTTAGAGCAGATAGTAAGCTCTGAACCTCAAGTATTAAGCCATTTGATCGCCTACAACTTTTCATTTAACATGTTCGCCAAACGAGATTATCCCAATTCGGATTGAATTAATTCAAACGAGGTAATTATGGCAGCAACTGCATCAAATATGCTTCCATTAGGAAGTAAGGCACCTGATTTTACTTTAATTGATACACGAAACGATCAATGGGTATCGCTTGCCCAAATTAAATCACCTATCGCGACAGTGATTATGTTTTTGTGCAATCATTGTCCCTATGTCAAACATATCCAGACTAAAATTGTGGAGTTGGCAGAAAAATATCAAAGAGATGGAGTGCAATTTATCGCGATCAGTTCTAATGATGCAGAGACATATCCTGCAGATGGTCCCGAAAAAATGAAAATTGAAGCCCACCAATTTAAGTACCCCTTCCCTTATTTATATGATGAATCGCAAGAGGTAGCCAAAGCCTATCACGCTGCATGTACACCCGATTTTTATATTTTTGACAAGGATTTGCTATGTGTATATCGCGGCTGTTTGGATGAATCCACGCCAGGTAATAATAAACCTGTAACTGGTGCTCATTTACAAAATGCACTGGACAACATTCTTGCAGGTAAACCTGTCAGTTCGGAACAAAAACCAAGTCTGGGATGCAATATTAAGTGGAAATAACCCAAAAGAAAGGTCAGCACAGCGAAACCGGGATTTAAAATACATAACCCGGTTTCGCCGAGGCGGCACTTAGGACTCTATGTTTATTAATTAAAATTTGTCGGGATCGGCCTTGTCCCAATGGATTTTATAGCTTTCAGGGATGTCGGGCCCAAGGAGTTGCCCCGGTGTAAGATACTCATAAATCTCATTAAACGATTTAACCTCTTGTACGTTGACTCGTCTCATGATGTGGCTGGGTTTCAAATCGCTGGGATTGTCTAAACCTATAGAACCCACCATTTCCAAAAAGCTCTTCATGGTGTTTTTATGATAATTGGCAACATAATATTTTTTCTGATCGACCACTAAACCATATTGTAACCGTTTGTTCTGGGTTGCAACCCCTGTGGGGCACGTATTGGCGTTGCATTGTTTGGTTTGTAAACAACCGGCAGCCATCATCATAGCGCGTGCGGCATTACACATATCGGCACCCATTGCAATATTGGTTAATAAATCAAAACCATTGGCAACTTTACCGCTGCAGATAATGCGTATTTTATCTCGTACATTAATCCCCACTAATGCATTATGCACAAACACCAATCCTGCTTCTAAAGGGGTACCGATAAAATTAACATATTCTACTGGTGCCGCACCTGTTCCTCCTTCAGCGCCATCTACCGTAATAAAATCAGGTAGGATATTGGTTTTTAGCATGGCCTTACAAATAGCAAGAAACTCATCTTTACGTCCTAGACATAATTTAAAACCAATGGGTTTGCCGTGAGAGAGGTCCCGCAATTTTTTTACGAAAAGGAGTAATCCAACAGGAGTGGTAAATGTAGAATGGGCCATGGGCGAGATAACATCTTTTCCCATCGAGACTTTTCTTACTTTAGCTATCTCTTCAGTTAATTTGGCAGCAGGTAAAATACCTCCATGGGAAGGCTTAGCTCCTTGAGACAGTTTAATTTCAATCATTTTTACTTCTTTACGATTGGCTTCGGCAGCAAATTCATTCTCATCAAAATTTCCTTGAGCGTCCCGACAACCAAAGTAGGCGGTTCCAAATTGAAATATTAAATCGCCGCCTTGTAAATGGTAGGTGCTTAACCCTCCTTCACCAGTGGCTTGAGCAAACCCCCCAAGCAAGGCGCCTTTGTTCATAGCCATGATCGCCTTACCAGAAAGCGCACCAAAACTCATGCTTGAGATATTAAATCGGGAAGCATTGTAGGGTTGAAGACAATCTGGCCCTCCCACCATTATTCTTGGCTCAACTTCCGAGTGATGTTTGGGTGCTAAAGAGTGAAGTGCCCAAGTATATCCGACGCTTAAAATATCGCGTTCTGTACCAAAAGGTACTGTATCACGAGTATTTTTTGCGCGTTCATAAATGAGTGAACGTGTTTCACGATTATATGGAAGTTCACTTTCATCCGTGGCAATAAAATACTGTTGGATTTCTGGACGAAGAAACTCAAGGAAATAACGAACATGACCTAATACAGGGAAATTGCGCAGAATCGTGTGTTCTTTTTGGACCAGGTCATAGATCCAAATAACAATAACGGGAATAAGAAAAGCGATAAACCATTTAATGCTATGAAACATAGCGAAAAGAGCAAATGTAATTAATAAAGCTACCCCAAATCCTACATACCATTGGCGTCTCATCTCAAATCCTTTTAATCGAATTGGTTCGCTTTCTCTTACTCAAAAAAGCCTAAATTTGTCTCCCCGCCCAAGGCGAGGAGGTAAAATTTACAATAAAACTAATCTAATTCTGAAAGGCGTTCCACCATTTCACCGCCTACCATTTTATTAATTTTATTTTCAAGCGAGTTAATAAATTGAGTTACTTGATGCTGTTGGTGTGCTTGTTTGTTTTTGCATAATATCAATTCATGACTGATATCAAGAGCAGCAAGTAATAGGATTTGGAACTCATCCAGCTGTTTCGCTTTCTTTTTATTAATCCCTATTTGATTATTTAATTTCTGCACGGCGAGCAATAAATTGGGTTCTTCGCCTTCAGGACATTTAATTTCATAAGTTTTATTTAACAATTTCACAGTACACGATTTCATTTGCGTCATGATATAAGACCTTTGCAATTCCATAGAGAGCCTAGGTGAATAGTAACAATTTTGCTCGTAAGCAGCAATTAGTAGGGTGAACGCTTCCGTTAAATCGGTTATCATTGGATATTTTTTATAAATGAGTTGAATATGTCCCAAGAAAGATCACCTTTACATTTGCCTGATTATGATGAATTTTCTGCAACGATTTCTGTTTTGATGTTGCACATATCTTCCAGCTTATTACATGGAATGATGTGTGGGTATCTTTGTGCTGGTGCTGACGGTCAGGGTGAAGCTTACTTGCGTGCTTTATTAAACAATAAAAAAGATGAAGCCAGTCGTAATGCAGTTTTAGCTATGTTTTCGGTTTTTTCTATCAGCCAGCAACAAATTAATACGATGGATTTTGAGTTTGAAATGTTACTCCCTGATGATGAAGAATCCTTGTTAGTCCGAGCGCAAGCTTTTAGTGAATGGTGCGAAGGGTTTACTCAGGCTCTGACTTTGGCGGGTATTACTGCTAACCAATTCCATGAAGATGAAGCGCAAGATGCATTTCAACATCTTATTGAATTTGCCGAGCTTGACTGTGATACCTTAGATGTAGACGAAGAAGATGAACGTGCATTAATGGAAGTCAGTGAATATGCACGAATGGCAGTGCTCCGGTTACACAGTGATTTAGTAATGAATGAAAAAGAACGTGGCGGGCATACTGGAATGACCCATTAATAAGGATGTTAATATGATTTCTCAACAAGAATATCAAACAAGAAGAAAGCAACTCGCAAAGAACTTACCTGAAGGCAGTATCGCTATTATTCCGGCGGCTCAGGAAGTGGTACGTAATGGGGACGCACATTATCGTTTTCGTCAGGATAGCAATTTTTATTATTTAACTGGATTTAATGAGCCTGATGCATTGTTGGTTTTGACTAATGGCGCAGATACGCAGAGTATTTTATTTAGCCGTCCTCGCAATCCTGCTGAAGAGCAATGGACGGGAAAACGGTTAGGACAAGAGGGAGCTCTATCGGAATTAGGCATGCATACTGCTTTTCCCATAGATCGTGTTGGGGAAGAGTTACCGAAACTATTAAGTGGTAAATCAGCTGTTTATTATGCTCTTGCGCGAAATCCAGAGATGGAAAAAACCATCATGCAGTCTTTGGTGACTCTTAAAGGCCAAGTACGACGAGGAGTGAAAGTACCGGATTATTTATGTGATTTGGAGCCAATATTAGGTGAAATGCGTTTATTTAAAAGCGATGCAGAACTGGATTTAATGCGCCGAGCAGCCACTATTTCTGTTAAAGCGCATGAACATGCAATGCGTCGTTGCAAACATTTGGAGCATGAGTATCAGTTGGAGGCAGAACTGATTTATGAATTCAGTCGTCATGGGTGTCGAAGTGTCGCATATGATCCCATTGTAGGGGGGGGTGCAAATGCCTGTGTTCTGCATTACACCGACAATAATAAATCCCTGCACCGAGGCAGTTTGGTACTAATTGATGCGGGGGGCGAATTTGAAAATTATGCTGCGGATATCACAAGAACTTTTCCAATCAATGGCAAATTCAGCTCAGAACAAAAAAGTATTTATGAACTGGTGCTTAAAGCACAAAAAGCAGGGATTGCAGCGATTAAACCTGGACTTCCCTGGAATTCGGTACAACAAATAATGGTACGAATTTTAACGGAAGGTCTTTGTGAGTTGGGGATTTTGCACGGCGATGTGGATGAATTAGTTGCTAAAGAAGCATATAAACCTTTTTACATGCATAACTCAGGACATTGGTTGGGTTTAGATGTTCATGATTGTGGTCTTTATAAAATTAATGGCGAGTGGCGTCCTTTAGAGCCAGGAATGGTTCTAACTGTTGAGCCAGGTTTGTATATTAGTGCGCAGACTCCAGGGGTAGATAAACGTTGGTGGGATATTGGAGTGCGTATCGAGGATGATGTAATTGTAACGAAAACAGGTCATGAAGTATTAACTGCTGCATTGCCTGTAGAGGTAGATGATATTGAGGCGTTAATGCGTGATTAAAGAAATTGATATACTGGTCATTGGCGGAGGTTTGACGGGAGCTACCTTAATGCTTGCTTTGCAAGGATTAGGCTATAATACCTTGTTGGTAGAAGCTAAACCGTTTAGTGACAAAATAAATCCTGATTTTGATGCGCGATCGTTGGCTTTATCTCCTGCGAGTCGACACATTTTAACCGTGCTTGGCGTTTGGGATCTTCTCGAGGATCATGCAACTCCTATAAATACGATTCATGTTTCCGAGCAACACCATTTTGGGATATCTCGCCTGCAAGGAGAGCCTGGTGCCCCGTTAGGCTATGTTGCAGAAATGCAGCATATCAATCAGGCCTTGCATCAATTATTACCTCACGACCGGATTATTGCACCAGCAAGTCTTAAGTCCTTGGATTATAGAAAACACGCAGCAACAATTCTTACTGATTCAGGAGAAATGAATGTTGTTGCACGTTTAATTGTTGCGGCAGATGGTGCGCAATCTTTAGCCCGCCGATTTTGTTCCTTACCTGCTAAGACCAAACTTTATGGTCAACAGGCAATTGTAGCGAACGTGGGCTTACTGAAGCCCCATAATTATCATGCTTATGAACGTTTTACTCTACATGGACCATTGGCACTTTTACCCATGCAAGAAAATCGAATGTCATTAGTTTGGGCGGTTCCTCCTAAGGAAGCAGAACGCTTATTGTCTTTATCAGAAGTTGATTTTTTAAAAGAATTACAACGTGCTTTTGGTTATCGCTTAGGTCGTTTTGCCAAAGTGGGTAAGCGCTTTTCTTATCCCTTACAACAAGTTTTAATGCCTAAACAAGCCAAATGGCCTGTAGTTTTTGTAGGTAATGCAGCGCATACTTTGCATCCCGTAGCGGGACAAGGGTTTAATTTAGGGCTTAGAGATGTGGCCACTTTAGCGCAATGCATTGTTGATCAAGGACTTAGTGCGGAAATGCTGCAAACTTATATGCAATTAAGAGCTCATGATCAAAAAGCGATTACTCGTTTAACAGATGGTTTAATTCAGGTATTTACCAGTCGTTTCCCAGGATTTGGAGTGGCACGGGGATTAGGATTGCTTGCCCTGGATAACCTTCCTGTATTGAAGAATCTTTTAGCACGATATGCACAAGGGTTCGGGGGAGTGGTTCCGGATTTGGTGTGTGAAATCGCATTACCCAAGCGCTAAATAGTTTATGAAGGAAAAAAAAATGAGTCTGCAATTTAATGTATTAGTAATTGGCGGTGGCATTGTGGGTTTAACTGCTGCCCTAGCCATGGCTCAGCGTGGTAATTCCGTAGCCGTTATTGATGCAGGCTCATTAAAAGTGGATTGTTCCGAACCCGATCCGCGTGTTTATGCAATTAATTTTGCATCACAAACATTGCTCCAACAATTAAATGTCTGGCAACACTTGGATAAGACACGCCGTTCTCCCTACAGTTGCATGTATGTTTGGGATGCTGAAAGTAAGGCTCATATTGATTTCGACTCCCGCTATATAGGAAAACCGAATCTAGGGAATATTATTGAAGAATCTGTGTTGAAACACGCTTTATTACAGCAAATCTCCAACCAAACCTCGATTCATTTATTTCCTGATAGCCGTGTTGAGGAGGTATTTAGTGGGAGAGATGGAGTAAAGGTGTGCAGCTCTGAGCAAACTTGGGAAGGGCAATTGCTAATGATTGCAGATGGAGCTAATTCTCCTGTTCGGCAAAAACTGAAGGTACCATTGAACAGCTGGTCTTATGAGCAACATGCTCTAGTAGCCACTGTGTCGGTAGAGAAACCCCACCAATGCACCGCATACCAAGTATTTCGTGCTGATGGACCTTTGGCATTTTTGCCACTTGCTGATGCACATCAATGTTCTATTGTTTGGTCCACTGATCCAGAACAGGTAAAAAAACTGATGAGTCTTCCCGAACAGGAGTTTAATGAGAGATTAACCCATGCGTTTGCTAAAAAATTAGGTGGGGTTGAAGTATTAAGCACACGTCACCAATTCCCTTTACAGATGCGCCATGTCAAACAGTATGCAGGAGACCGTTGGTTGCTTCTTGGTGACGCAGCACATACCATCCATCCTTTGGCTGGTTTGGGTTTAAATGTTGGACTGGCTGACGTACGCTCCTGGATAGAGTGTTTGGATAGGGTACAAGATAAGTTATGCTCTAAAAAGGCCTTAGGTGCTTATCAACGTGAACGCAAGAATGCGGTATGGCAAATTATTTTGATGATGGAAGGTTTCAAACGATTATTTAGTAATTCCTTTATACCGCTTGTTACATTACGGGGTTTAGGATTAAGTTTTTGTAATCGCTTTATGTCTATAAAACGCTTATTTATTCAACATGCACAAGGTGTGCGGCATTAGATTTTTCTCTTTTAGCTATACCCCCCTATCATAATAATGTTGTTTATCGCATGGAGTCCACTTGTTGGGCGATGCGCTTAATATTTGTTTAATATTTCCTCTGTATAATTTCAACTATGATGTAATTTTTGTTGAGGTGTTGTATGTGGACAAAATTTTTTAATGTTAGAAATCCCGTAGTGGGTCCTAAAATAGTAGGGCTTCAGTGCCCCTCTTTATTGATACGCGTGGATGGGCGAAGTCTTGAGAAATTGTTCCAACAAAATGGTTTAGTTCCGCGGGTTTCAGAGTGTGCATTGCAATCAATACGTTATTCTGATGTAGAAGATTACCAAAAATTTAACGAACAACCTTTTGCCTGGGGGGCATGTTCTTCGCTAAAGGATTTAATACGTTTCATTGAAAAAAACTCATCGCATACGCAAAATGCTTGGATACATAAGTTTTATGGTAGGGCTACTTCCCTCTCGATATTAAAAATGGAAGTTGGAATGGAGAGTGACGGACATGATGATGAAAAAGAGCAGCTGGTGGTAGAACCTGTTCCATTCGAACAATTTATTGCTTCGACATGTCCTAAATTCCGAGATAAATTCTTGAGTGGTGCTCTGGTACCTAATGCCATGCATGAGTATAACGGCTCTCTACCAAAATCAATGCGAGCAAGTGATTTACTTAACGAAGGAACCGTTCTGACCTGGCTAATGATCAATAACTGTGAAGAAACGTTTACTACGATCTGCCAAAACACTTATGGCTCCTTAAGTAAAGAAGCTTTAGAGCGACGCTTTGACGGAGATAAAAAAATAGTGGACGCAATTATTAGTGCTGTGGGTGCTCCTTTACAAATGCATCTGTAACTTGCTGGGTCCTATTTCACCAAGTTCAGCCTCGAAGTTACTGCTGATTTTGACCGGAATATGATGGTCAGAATCAAGCAGGGGGCGATTTACCAGGGGTATTTGATCGAAACGCAATGATGAATTTAAACCGATCATAGCCTCCACACTACCCATTGCCCATTCATTGCCGGCATAGGAAAATGCATCAGAAGGATTGATTGCGCAAGCATAATAGTTTTCAGTCTCTTCTTTAGTAAACTCCAGAACATCACGGTTTTCTCGATATACTTCAACGTGTTCGAATGGCTCATTCATAATCGAGTCAAATTGTTCTTGAAACTGTTCGCCGAATATAGGGAATTCAATTTTTGCTATCCAGGGGTAGGAGTTTTCTTGTAATAATTTTTGAAACGCACGAAGGAAACGAGGATAAAGGAGATATTGGATATCATATTCTCCATTCACCTTAGCAAAAAACCCCATTCCTACGGCGGTAGCTTTTAATAAAGCGGGTTTCCCTGATGACTTAGCTGCTTCATTTACTGAAGCTAATAACATTGAAATATCTTCCAATTGATGACGGTAATAAGCTTCTGCTAAAAATATAACTGCATTTTTTTTATAAAAGGAAGAATAGAATTTATCGGGTGTTGAACGAGATAGAAATGGAAAACCAGTGCGAATACGGGTAATAAAACCATCTGAATCATACGACCCCAGTGATGATTGGGCTTCTTTAAAATTAGTCGGTAAGTTTTCGAATAAATGAGCAAACTTCGGATGCTCAATTTTGGGATTCACAGGATCCAGCATGAACAGTGAATAATGTAGATAATGATTTTCAAAACTAGCTCCCGCGAGAGAAAAGATTCCTATCTCATAGGGATCTTTCTTAAGGGTTCTGGGGTTCAATGCAGGATACCCCCCCACAGCAACAACGGTACTATTGGAAAAAATAATTTTTTTGGCAGCCGTTAAGCGTTCAGTGGGTGAAAGTAGCTCGGGATGGTTTAAGGGAACTTGCTCAAAGTAATTAGGGGATTGTGGGAAGGGAGTGCCATTTTGAAATATCCCCTCTCGATCTCCGGCTACGTTAACTGCAGGTATTTTGCATAAAGCCCTTGCTAAGGAAAAAGGACCCCCTGAATCATTACTTGTAAAATAATGTGGGTTATAAAATACTTTTGCGGTGCTTTGTGTTTTTTGGCGAGCGGCTATGGGAATCAGATCGTTTAAACCACTAATTTTAAATCGTTCATCTAGCCATTCCATGGGAGGTCTGGGACCACTCGAAGGTTTGGGACGAAAAAAGGTTTTAAAAAACATACAATTCCCTAAAATACGCGCATCTTTTCAACATTATATTATATAAAAGGGACAAATTGAATCAAATTGGTTATTATTTTATATTTCTTCAAGAATTTTTTTTATAAATTTTTTATGACATAATGAGCAATTTTTCTATTGCAAAGGATGGTTCGTATTATGTTAAGTCGTATTTTTACTCAAACTTTCGTTAGAACAAGTGAACAACATTCTGTTTTACCAAGTAAAATCCTTTCAAATGTTCGTGTCGGGCGTATGGCTCCTGAGACAACCAAGGATACGATTGCAAAAGAATTGCAAGCTGAACTACAAGAAAAAGGATTGGCCCAAGTTGGCAAGACGTTAAACCAAGAGAAAATAATTCTAAAAGAACTGCAAGAGCAACAAAAAGAAAGTTTACAACGTATAAAAGAGCTTTGTGTCACCCCCGCCCAAAGACGATCTGCTGAGGGATATAATATTAACGGGCTGTTCTGGCATCAAAAACAACAAGAATTGAAACAAATCGACACGAAAGAGGCACTACAAAATAGAGAAGAGACCATTGATTGGCTAAAAACCCGTCAAGATTTATATACGGTGCTTAAAGAAACTCATAATACAACACCTGAGAGTTTCACAGAAAATTTCTCATTCAACTGGTAACATGAATACTGGCTGGGTGTTTTCTAGACATCTTTTCCTCTAGAGGGATTCAAGGGAATACAATCTCGCTTTAAAAATGATGATGTTTCCCAAGCTACCACTCAATCCCTCTATTTGTTTAAAAATTAGCTGGACAGGTTAATTTTTTTTATTAAAATTCAACCCCAATCAAATGGGCGAAGAATCACATGAAAAAAACCATTAAATTTTTAGACAACTCAGACAAAACAAAAGCCAGGCAGGAAATGCTAAAAGAGGAACTCATTTTTTTTCCTGATGAGGAGGATTCTCTTTTAAGATTATGTAATTATTTAAAGTATAGTTGTACTCAGCCCGATTTTAACTTTCAACGCACTGAGTATGATAAGGGCGTTATAATTGCTGCAAGTCCAAATCTGGGCCCTAAACAACTCGCAGTCTTTGCGGCTAAATCGTTTAAGCCTGGAGATATAGTTGGAGAAATAAAAGGCACAGACTTATTTGGTATTCGTCCTAATGCAGAGATGGAGCGGATAGTTGAAGAATACCAAGGGGATTCAACTTACGTTTGGAAATTAAATCTAGATGATAGGGATCAATATGCGGTAGTCATCGATTTGTTGAAATCGGGATCAAGTACGCGCTGGGTTAACCATGCAAATAAACCCAATTTAGAAGTAAAAGTAATTTGTAAGCAACGTCAAGATGACAGCGGAAAAGTTCAATTTGATTATCATGCGTATTATGTTGCTGCCAGAAAAATTGATTTTGCTGATGAGTTGACTATTTCTTATGGAGATGAGTATTTTACAGCAGAGCGACCTCAAATTGTGTGTCAACCTCAAAGTTTGGTTAAAATTTTAGAGGATCTCGCTGAAACGCAGCAAGTTGCAATAAGTAAAATAAGTACGCCTAATGAACTAAAAGAATTTTTCACTTTACTAAGATCAGACATGTTAAGTAAACAAGAACAAAAAAAGCAAATGTATTTAGATAAAAATTTAGATCCAAAGATCTATGACTTAAGTACCTTTGCAGATGTGATGCGTTTTCAAAAAGAACAAAAACTCCAGCTGAAACAAACCTCTCCCTATCATTTATTTATAGCTCCTACGATACGAGGAAAGGAAGAAAATCGCTATTCATTATTTAGTGGCCAGAAAATTCCTGCAAAGAAAACTCTATGCCGGCTTGTTGGCCAGAAAATGGATGCGGTCCCGAAAAAGAGCGAAGAGATGCTTCTATGGGCAGCACAAAATAATATTGATACAAATTATTTAGTCCAATCCGGAGAGGGAGGATATCTTTATACTAAAGATAAAGCCTCAGAAGCCTATTGTGTAGAAGGAGCCAAACACCGAAGCGAAATGAATGTTCGATTTGATTTTAGAACTAATTCTTATATAACTACACGTCAAATTCAACCTGGTGAAGAAATTCTGGCTTTTTATGAGGGGTATGATTACGGAGCCTCACCGACCAAGTTGGCTAAAGTATTCGATGATTTTAATGAGTCTCAATATTATTACCAAGCTACTTGGGACAACGATAAAGCCACGATTGAAAACGTAATACCAAAAACTCCTGGCTATAGTTTAGACGACATTGATGAGACCATTTATTCCCATTCTGGAGAACACGAGAATTTCCAATGGAGTCCAGTATCCAATGAGCACATTTTAACACCAGGCCATGATTTAGAAGATCATGAAAAAATTCTCACCCCAGGTTATAGTTTTGATTCAGTAGGGGAGGGCTTTTCTGAAGATTCTAAAGAACAAGATAAAGAAAGCACCCATGAAAAAAGAAAGGCTTGGAGCCCAACGTTCCAATTTGGGGAAAACCTTTCTAAAAAGAGAAAGAATACAAAAATGGAACGAGAGGAAGAAGATGAATCGCTCTCTGAAACAGAGTTGAGCCTAAATTATTAGCGAATAATGACTTTTAAATGTGGGGTCTCAACGTGTTAGGGTAATAAAATACCAAAACCAGGAGATCCTTCGTCATAAACTCCTCCCATCCTAAGACTTAATACTTTATTTTAAGCGAGCAAAGTGTTGACGACTAAACGCTACTTTTTCAGCAACTGATTCTTTGGGATGTTTCTGATAATGGGCTTCAATTATTCGATAGCGTTTTAATCCGCCTTCCCGATTAGCAATTTGGATATTCAAGCCTGGCCTTGCATTTAATTCAAGCATTAATGGGCCGTGTTCTTTATCCAGGACTATATCTACACCGAGATAGCCAAGACCTGTTAATTCATAACAGCTGGAAGCTATTTCCAGTATTTTATTCCAATAGGGTACTTCAATGCCGACGATGGAGTTCAAAGTATCAGGATGATAATCGATGATGTCATTATGATATACGCCACCTAAGGTCTTTCCCGTAGCTAAATCGACTCCAACCCCAATAGCACCTTGGTGTAAATTCGCTTTTCCACCCGACAAGCGAGTCGGGAGGCGCACCATGGCCATAGCGGGATAACCCAATAAACTAATAATACGAATATCAGGAATACCCTCATAACTTACTTCGGCAAATACGGGGTCTACCACTACTCGTTTCTCTATAATTGCATAATCCGAGGAGCCTCCCAGACTATATGCTCCTGAAAGAAGGCAGGATAAATGGTAGCTAAGCTCTTGGGTTGTGGTGAGTTTGCCGTTAATTTGCCGATAACGACCATAAACTTTATCCTTAAAAACTAAAATCCCATCTCCACCAGAACCTCGAGCTGGTTTAACAACAAAGTCATTATAAGGTTCTAAACGTTCCTCTATGGTTTTAATTTGTTGTTCCGTTTCAATGATATCGTATAAAGGTGGGACCGCAATACCTGCTTTTAGAGCCAGTTTTTTAGTTTTTAACTTATCATCAACTAAAGGGAATAGTTTTCTAGGATTATAGCGCAATACAAAATCTGAATTACGCTGATTAATACTTAGTATTCCGTGGTTTTTTAAACGGCGAAACAGATTAATCATTTTACGTGTCCCGCAAGTGATTTAAAGCGTTTCAACTCAAATAATCGGTATCCTCGATATTGTCCAAACCACAAGATTAACGCGAGCAGAACCAGAATCAGCTCAGGAAAAGCAAAGACAAGATATTGTAATGGTTCATAACTCATCGCCCAATAAGAGATAACTGCTGCAATTAGGCTGCCTATGCCTGATTTAATGGCTTCTGATGCACCGCGTTCATCCCAAGTAATGCACATACGTTCTATAGTCATGGTTAAAATGACCAGAGGGAATAGGGCAACGGAGAGACCTGCATCGAGGCCGAGATTTTGACTGATGATACTAATAAAGATCATAAGCATAATCACGACAGTTAATATTGCTGCGAGTCGTGGTACCAAAAGCAGTCGCAATTGGTCTAAATAAAAACGTGCCAGTAGCCCAAAAGAGACAATAATAACAAAGAGAGAAATTCCCCAGACTACATGTGTTTCTCTAAACGCTAAAGCGATTAGAACGGGCATAAAAGTCCCAAATGTTTTGAGTCCAATAAAGTTTCGTAGGATTAAGATAATAAAAGCACCTATAGGTACGGTTAATAAAATCTTATAGGTAGCTTGAGCATTAACCGGCAATTGTAACAAAGAGAATCGCAGGAGTTGCGAATCGGATTGCAGACCCCGCGATTTAGCAATACTTAAAGCATTGATGGGCGTGGGCGATACAGTTAAACTAAATTGCGGCTTTTTGCCCCCCTCGACGTTAAATACAGGCTCATTACCATATTGCCAAATAAGAAAATCTTTTGGTAAACCGGCTCCCCCAGTTTTAGGATTAATATAAATCCAGTTTTTACCATTGAATACAGCTAAAAATGAACTTAATTCCGCTTTGCTTTTTTGAGATAAATAAATTCCCTTTACGGGGATCGCAGAAATTTTAGACTGATTTAAAATTAAAATGGCGGCATTGATAAGGTGCTCATCACTAAAGTCATTACTTGTTAATAATTTAGCATTCCCATCTTTTTTATTCAGTTCTTTAATGGTGCTCTGAGCAAAGGTTTTAATATCAGCTGAAGATTGTCTTACTTGGCTGATGATGGTTTCCACAGCGGACTTTTGACTTTCTGCCAGGGGTTGTGTTTTGGCCGCAGGAGGGGTCGCTAATGGTGATTCATTGCCCTCAGTTTGGCGAAAAATTGCTCTGTAATACAGCGATTGTGCGCCATGGGCTCGCCGGATTGACCAAACGGTTTCCCGATTATCACCATTTAAGTTAGTGGTTACCCCATAATTTCTTGAGACGAAATACTCATCAAGAATAGCAAAATGGGGTGGCAAATAAGGGATATTAAAACTCGCTTTAATTGGCGTATTCGGGTCCGCAACGAAACGCAAGTTGGATTCAACCATCCAACTGTTTATCGTTTCAGTATCAGTTAGCGGCACATCGAGAACAAAGTGTCGGTACAAAAAAATTCCTGCTCCAAGGATAAATAGTGTAATGATCAATCCATAAACATGACGCGTGTTGTTTTTCATTGTTTCTTAAAACTCTGATTTTTTAACGTAAATGTGAGTGCTGGATTAACTGCACCATTAAAAGCAATAATTGCGTCTCTTCCTAGAAGTAAAGGATAGAGGAAGCGTTTGCGGTTGGTTAAATTTACTTTAATTGTTCTGACCTTATCTCCAAGTTGTATATCAAGCAGTACAACGGGCCGTTTGATTGGTGCGTGTGCGATAATCTCGGAACCATGTTCTCCATCCCGAACTTTGATTTTCACTCGGCCTTTGTATTCCGCTTCAAATATAGATTCGCCAGTCTTAGTCGGAACAGTAAAACGTAAATAAGGAACCCCATTTTTGGTTATTTCAGTAATATTGGTCGCATTTAACGATGCTGATTTAGCCCCGGTATCCAATTTAGCTGATAGAGTCAAATTTTTTTGGGGAAACGAAACTTTTTCAACATAACCATAAATTTGTGCTTCATTCGATGCCATAACGGGTCCGGTCATTAGTGCTACAAAAATAAAGAGAGCAAATATTGATCTCATTGAATCCTCTTACCTGAGTTGTTTTTATATTAGGGCAATATCGTAGCAGGTTTGGCTCCTAAGTCACAACCCGTAAGTGGATTTAATAAATATTTTTTGTACGAACTGAGTGTGATATCATGATCAACTGCCTGAAAATTGTATCTTTTTAAGTCATGATGAAACGATTATTGACATCGAGAGCAATAATCCATATAATCCGCCCATCCTAACTGGTGGCCATTTCTGTGTGTAAGAATGACTATTAAGGGCGAAGAAGATTCACCGTTAAAATCCGAAGACCTTGTTTTCCTCTTGGCGATCGCCGGTCGTATTGACGCGCAAAGTAGACTTCTCGCTCAAAAGCTCGATAAAGATCGTTATGTTTATCATGCTTATGCCGTTATGGACTCTCTAAGCTCTTCTTACAGTATGTTTAAATACTTCTTGGAAGTATTTATTGCTAAGTCTGATCCCGATCTAATGCACAAAATTTTGACCTCTCCCGAAGGAATCGCCGCGGTTGCTGCAGAAGCAATTTTTTTGGTTTCCTTTTCCTTTTTAGCCAGTGTTTATGATAAAGAAGAGAAGGATTCGTTAAAAAAATTAATAGCGTCTGCTTGGCCCTATTTTCGTGATTTGATGAAGGGCTTAAAAAATGCATACAAAGGGTGGCGGAGCGCAGTTCAGGTATTAAGCCTAATCAGTGGGATGGATCTCAAATACATGGTAATCCCTGTAGGATTGTTTTTAGGTGTATTTGCTGCCGCCAATCGTCTTTGGATACGCAGCATGGTTGAGAAGCGTAAAACGCAAATGGATCAAAATAAAGAGCTTTTATTGAAAATTCAACAACTCAGCTCTTTAACGCCATTAGATCTTAAAACGTACTTATCAAAAATAGAATATCAGGATACGGATACACGCGTTCATGCGTATTTAGCGGTAGCAGCGGGTGGATTGTTAGACGGATTATATCTTTACATTGGCGTGGTAAGTCTTTCAGTGCTTTCGCCACCGCTCCTTATTGCTTTATCCAGTATTGGGGCTTTATACACACTCTCCTGTGTCATCTCAAGAATTTATGAAGAATATGATTTTCAGTTACGCCTCGAAGTTACCCAAACCCGATGTAAGTTAGCCCTAACTACTAAAGAATTGGAGCTGACTTATGCTAAATTGCTTGAGTTACAGGCAAGGCATAGCCTTAAAAATGAAGATCTAGAAGAAATCAGAAGATTGAAAAGAGAGGTTTGCCGTTTAATTGGGAGTTTTGAAGAAGAGCACCGATTATTACAAGACCAACTGACGTACAGTTATCTGACAGCCGGTTTGTTAGGTATGAAGTATGGTTTATTTGCTTACGGGGTATTGACTAGTATTTTATTTACCGCTTCTTCACTTTCTCTAATCACTGCAGGTAGCTTTCCTCCTGCTTTATTGGCAGTAATTATCGTTTCTGGCTTAATATTAATGATAGGGATGACCGCGTATACCTTAAATGCTCACTACCAGCATATGAAAAGACGCGAACAAGACGACCAAAAAGATCATCCTTACACTAAAATTAAGGAGATGAAGAATCGTATCGAGAGCAACGTAGAGGCTGATATTTTAGATGCAGAAACGTTTGCTGCGGCATTAACCGATGGTCTTAACCTCGATCCTTCCCCACAGACTTTTTTTCAAGAGTGGTTTGAAGTATTTCGCTCTTTTGCTTCTGGTTTATCTAAAGGAAACAATTTCTCTAATTTTGCTTTGACCTTCTCCCAAGATATTGATTCTGAAGGACATTGTCACGATACCTCGTTAATGGGAGACTTAGCAATTGTATGTGGTGCCTTATTCTCATTAATTTTTGGTTTTCGAGCTTTAGCTCGTGGATTAGGGCGATCGCCTGTAGCTAAGGTTGTAGATCCAAAAATTAAAGAATCAGAATGTGCCGGGGTGTCGATGGATGATATGAAAACCCGGCATCCACGGGAATCAAGTGAGCGTCCGAAACGCAAAGCCTCTGATTCCCGGCCAAAAAGCGGTTCTTCAATTTGGAATTTCTTTTATTCTAAACAAACCCCTCCCTCCAAACTTTCTCATTCAATGAGTGACACAAGCCTAAATCAGCATCCTACCGAGAGTATAATTGGGGGTTTAGAGTAGGATCATTATACATTTTAAATTGATGATAGACTCTGAACGTACGCTTTTTCGCATGCACTTGTTCAAGCAATTCTTTAAAGCATTGGGTTAATTGTTCTAATTGTTGATTAATGATCCCTAATTTATGGGCACAATTGTTTCTATGTTCTTCGGTGACATCTTCGCGCTGAGTTTGTAGACCCATGTGATAAGATTTTAATGATAAAATAGAGAGTCTATCAATGATCATGCCGGGTGATTCAGAGTGCACTGGACATACATTATAATGTGCTGGTTGTAATTGCTGGAAAAGCCATTCATCCATTGCTTCCATACGGTTATTACGCAATTGATTGTAGCGATCAATTTCTCGCTTTGCCTGGTAGACAAATTCATAACCCTGATCATCACGACGAGCTCTATCTTCTGCCAGCCAGAGCTGATAGTTAAATGCATGATTTTCTTCTACTAAGCGATAAAATTCTTGCTGTTGATACACGATACCGGAAGTATTCCATTGGAGGATGGAGTTTTTATGTATATTGATGATTTCTTCGCCATTAATACGCTCTGACATGTTTCAATCCTGCTCTTTGAAAAGGTGTCAGTTTAACCTATACCGCATAACGCTACAAATTAGAGCCGAAGTATTTATTATAAATGGTTTCATAAGTTCCATCGTTTTCCATTTGTAATAAAACTTTGTTGATACCATTAATGAGCGCCGTATTTTTGGGAAGTGCGAGGATTCCATAGCCGTTTCCAAGTACAATAGGTTTCCCCACAGGCTTAAAGTTAATCACTTTATTGATGGTAAGATACTTAAAGATATTGATGTTCAATATAATTGCATCCACATTATTATTGAGCAATGCGGTAATCATTAAAGAAATTTTTGGATAGGATTTTATATTATCTCTGCTGGTATACAGCGCAAGGGTATCCTCGAGGTCGCTTGCTTCTAGAGTCCCTATTTTTTTGTTTTTAAGATCCTTAATGGTTTTTATATTTGAGGACATTGTTAAAAATTGTCCATCACTTGTCATAAAGGGCAAACTATAAACATAATTTGCGGAGAGGGATTGAGGGATGGGGCTGGGCGGGAACGTAATATCAATATCTCCTGCATTGAGTATAGCCAATTGGTTTTTCATGGTGACTGGTTTGTATTCACAAGTAATATTGAGACGTTTACATATTTCATCCATTAGATCGATGCAAAAACCAAAATAATGATTACTTCCGTCTATTGCAGAAAAAGGAGGTGCAGATTTTGAAACGCCTACTATAACGGTATTGCTATAAGCGAGTGGGGTAATCACTAAAAGTATAAAAAATAGAATATGTCTAACCCGCTTCATGCAGTTGTACCATTCCATCTGGAGTATATTTAAATCTAGGTTGTTGAGAATTATTTGTCAACTTTTTATATTTCTAGCTAAGCAGCGATCTAATGCATTGGCAAAGGCAGTTTTTTCTTTTATGCTTAAGGCAGCAGGACCACCCGAATAATGCCCGGTAGCGCGTAATTGCTCGTTCATGTTTCGTAAATTTAACCGCTGTTTGATGTTGTTTTCCGTATATTCCTCTCCACGAGGATTAATTGCCAATCCTTTTTTTGCAATCACATCTGCGGCAAGAGGGATGTCCGCAGTGATAACTAAATCAAACGGTTGCAAATGAGTTGTGATATAATGATCTGCACTATCAAAGCCTTTAACGACTTGAACTGCATCGATAAAAGGTGAGGGAGGATAATTAATAAAGGAATTAGCCACCAAGGTGAGTCGTGTTTTTGTACGGACCGCGGCGCGAAATAAAATCTCTTTAATTATTTTAGGGCACGCATCGGCATCTACCCAGATCTGCATATAATTGAATTGTCAGTCGAATGATAGAATGATTTTAACAAGTAAGGCTGACAAGTAATATAGCCTAACTATATAATTTTATCCTTGCACGCTGCCTACATGTTCTGAACAATCAGATTGGTCTATTTTTTGGAGAAAGTAATGAGAGTTTTCACTTTTCTTTGTTGTTCCATGTTATCTATGGTTGTTGCTGCTGAATCCACTCTCCCTGTTGGATGTCAGGCGATTGCTGTTCAAGGTGAGTCAGTGACTCTACAAGGTAAACAAAGCAGTCTGATCTTTATTCATAATCTTACTTCTGCTGATTTATGGATTACCCATCCCGTTACTGAGCCGAGCGCTAGCGCAGGTTGGACAACTCGTTTACAAGGTGGTAATTGGTCTGCATTAGCATTGAACAAAGGTCCATTTCCTATAAATTGCATTGAATCTAAACCTGGCCATGAACAACAAGTCCCCTGTGAAGGTCTCATTGCCGTGTGTAAATGGAAGGGGGTGAAAATCCCTAATAATGGTAAAGAAAGTACGTTTTGGGCAGCAGAAGATATGTCATTATCTGCCTTAACTGCTGCAGTGGGGGCACGAGGTTTTGTGATTCCTATGCCTAAGAACAATAAGTAACAAGAGTTAATTCATTTGCACAATCTCCCGAGATTTTAATTTTGGAGTATGAGTATGTACATAAAGCTGTTTGATACAAAAACTGAAGATAAGCTAGAGAATAAAGAAAGAAAACTCCAGTTTATGCAAAATGTTTATTCTGTATTATCTCGTGACTCCACGATTAGTAGTGAGATGACGCAGCAGATTCTAATTGGTGCATTAATTCAAACAAATCTTTGTGCAAAAGAAGTTCTTGAAGATATTGAAAATAGATATAAATCCAGCAATATTTCTTAAAGAATGCGTTTTGGATAGAGGGTTCTTAACTACTTTGGGAGAATTACTGGCGGTTGCCCCCTTATCTTGCTACTTTTATGGATAAGTGGTAGAACTGAGCAAATGATATATAACTTAAATATGATGATAACTAAATACAAACAGGATAAGTAGTGAGCAAAAAATCAAAAGATCCCTTTTATGCACGAGAAAGTGAAAAATATAACGATCCTGTCCCAAGTCGCGAATTCATCATGGAAGTTCTTAATGAATTCGGTAAACCCATGTCGCGCAATCAATTATTTGACAAACTACACATAAGTAATGAAAGCAAACAAGAATCTATGGGATTTAGGCTGAAGGCCATGTTGCGCGATGGCCAAATTATGCAGGATCGACGTGGTCGGTTTTGCCTTATGAAAAGGATTAATCTGTCACGGGGTACGGTCCAAGGACATCCAGATGGCTTTGGTTTTTTTATTCCGGATGATGGCTCGGAAGATATGTTTTTGTCCGCTAAAGAAATGCGGGCGGTAATGCATGGGGATATTGTTCTTGCCTATCAAGCGGGTGTGGACCGACGGGGAAGACCTGAAGCAAAAATTCATGAAGTAATTGAGCATGCGAATGCCTCCGTAGTAGGACGCTTTTTTAGCGATCATGGGGTAAGTTTTGTCTTGCCCGATAGCAAACATCTGACGCAGGATATTTCTATCCCACAAGAAATGGTGAATGGTGCAAAAAATGGTCAAATCGTTTTAGTTGAATTAATTTCATTTCCCAGTAAGCGAACCCAAGCCATCGGTAGAGTGATTCATGTATTGGGTGAGCATATGGCGCCAGGGATGGAAATCCAAGTTGCACTGTATGCCCATGGAATACCTTTTGAATGGCCAGAGGATGTAAGCATTGAAGTTGCAAAAATTCCCCTACATGTTACTGAGGAACAAATTAAGGGGCGAACCGATCTTCGCAGCCTTCCTTTTGTTACAATTGATGGGGAAGATGCTAAGGATTTTGATGATGCGGTTTATTGTTATAAAAAGCCTAAAGGTGGCTATCAATTGTATGTTGCAATTGCAGATGTTAGTAACTATGTAATGCAAGATTCTGCCCTGGATAAAGAGGCCGCACGCAGGGGTAATTCGGTTTACTTTCCTGGTAAAGTAATTCCTATGTTACCGGAAGCTTTATCTAATGGTGTATGTTCGTTAAATCCACATGTCGACCGGCTGTGTATGGTTGCCGAAATGTCCATTAGCAATGAGGGCAAAATTTCACGTTCACGTTTTTATCGTGCAGTGATCCATTCCCATGCCCGATTGACCTATACCCAGGTCGGTTCTTGGCTGGAGCAGGGCCACACAGACGAACAACATGTTGCTTTATGGCCAGGGTTGCAAGCCCTTTATGATTTGTACCATGTTTTATTAGCAACCCGTAAACTTCGCGGAGCAATGGATTTCGAAACCACTGAAACGCGAATTGAGTTTGATGAAAATAAAAAAATTCAATACATCATCCCAGTGATTCGCAATGATGCTCATAAATTGATTGAAGAATGCATGTTGGCTGCGAATGTAGCGACGGCACGATTTTTGGAAAAAGCAAAAATTCCGACTCTTTATCGGGTGCATGCTGCTCCTGAAGAGGATAAAATTACGGCTCTAAGACAGTTTTTAGGTGAGTTAGGATTACAATTAAGCGGGGGTAAGAAACCCGGGCCCAAAGATTTTCAGCGCACTATGAATTCTATAGAAGGTCGACCCGATCAACATTTGATTGAAACAGTTATGCTCCGTTCTTTAAAACAAGCGCATTATGTTGAAGCGAATGAAGGGCACTTTGGTCTCGCTTATTCTGCATACACGCACTTTACTTCGCCTATCAGACGCTATCCTGATTTATTAATCCATCGTGCAATTGGTCATTTGTTAGAGAATCATCCTGTTTATGAATTCAGTTATACCCACGAAGACATGAATCGATTGGGCAAACATTCCTCTATGACGGAGCGACGAGCAGATGAAGCAACAAGAGAAGTAGTTGCTTGGTTAAAATGTGAGTACATGCAAGATAAATTAGGGCAAGTATTCAAAGGACGAATTTCCGCAGTCACTAGTTTTGGAATTTTTGTCGAACTTGATGAAATTTACGTCGAAGGTTTAGTTCATGTCACTTCATTAAAGAATGATTACTATACTTTTGACTCTGTAAAACATCGTTTGATTGGGACCCGCGGCGGACAAGTGTATCGTTTGGGGGACAAAATGACTGTTTTAGTGGCTCGCGTGGATCTGGATGAGCGTAAAATTGATTTTGAGCCGGTGGAGGAAACAGTAAGTCATGAGTGAGCAGTATGTTTATGGTGTACATGCGGTTTCTGCTTTATTAACCAATCCGCATCGAGTGACTAAGAAACTCTATATAAGTGAAGACCGGATAGATACACGATTGCAGGATATCATTGATAAAGCCACACAAGCACATGTCCCTATCGAAAAGCTAAGCACCCAAAAAATGAACCAGCGTTTTGCAGACTTTGCCCATCAAGGAGTCGTTGCAAGTGCTTCGTCATTGCCCGATTACAATGAGTCTCATTTGCTTGCATTACTGGAATCTAGTAAACAACCTACTTTGATTCTTATCCTAGATGGAGTGACCGATCCCCATAATTTAGGAGCCTGTTTGCGTACTGCAGATGCAACAGGGGTTGATTTTGTGATCATTCCTAAAGATAAAAGCGCCAGTATTACTCCCGTAGTAAGCAAAGTTGCATGTGGTGCGGCGGAATCAGTTCCCTTGGTAAGGGTTACCAATTTAGTACGTAGCATGAAGCTTTTAAAAGAAAATGGAGTTTGGATTTATGGTGCAGCGGGCGAGGCAACCGGTTCTCTACACCAAATAGATTGCACTGGTGATGTTGCTATTGTGATGGGTGCTGAAGGTGAGGGGCTGCGCCGTCTAACACGTGAACATTGTGATGGTTTATTTTCTTTGCCTATGTCAGGCAGTGTAACAAGTTTAAATGTTTCTGTAGCCACTGGTGTTTCTTTATATGAAATTATAAGGCAAAGGAAAGGGAGCGGTTTCTAATGAGTGAATTAAAAATGAACGCGGCAAAAGCCGCGCTGCAATACATTGAAGACGATATGGTGGTGGGTGTTGGTACAGGCTCTACAGTGAATTTCTTTATTAAAGAGCTGGCTACTATAAAACACCGAATTGATGCCTGTGTATCAAGTTCCAAAGCCACAGAGGCTTTATTACGGAAAGAAGGTATTCCTGTGATTGATTTAAATTCGGTCCAGGATTTGCCCATTTATATTGATGGTGCCGATGAAGTGACTGAGCATGGCGAAATGATTAAGGGAGGCGGTGGAGCCCATACGCGCGAAAAAATTGTTGCCCAAGTAGCAGAAAAATTTATTTGCATCGTAGACAACTCAAAGCTTGTGAAGCATTTGGGAAACTTCCCTGTAGCCGTTGAGGTGCTTCCCATGGCAAGAAGCCTGGTTGCTCGACAATTAGTGCAATTGGGTGGAGATCCCGAATATAGAGAAGGCTTTGTTACCGATAATGGGAATATTATTCTGGATGTGTTTAATTTAACAATTAATGAACCTATGGATTTGGAAGATCGGATTAACCGGATAACTGGAGTTGTGGAAAACGGGATTTTTGCACGTCGAACAGCTGATGTGATTTTGCTTGCTTCTCCCGAGGGTATTAAGCAAGTAAAGTAGATTAAATCGAAGATTCCTGGATGTGTGGTGACTGAACAATTCTCGGATCATGCTTTGTTTCTATGCCCTGAGTTATGGGCCAAAAATTAAGTAATACTACTTTATAACTAAATAGGTTTTAGGCTAATGAATGAACATAAAGTTTATGTAAACCGAATTTTAAACATGAAAAAAATCAAGTTAATTGGTTTAGACATGGACCATACCTTGATTCGTTATAATTCTGAGAATTTTGAGTCGCTGGTTTATCAGCTAGTTAAAGAGCAGTTAGTAGATGTAAAGCATTATCCTGAGCAAATTAAAAAATTAAATTTCAATTATCATGATGCAATCCGTGGTTTGGTCATTGATAGAAAAAATGGCAATATTTTAAAACTCAGTCGTTATGGGGCAATTCGGCAAAGTTATCATGGCACGAAACCTATCGATTATGCAGAACAACAGAAAATTTATCGAAGTATCTATGTTGATTTGAGTGATCCAAATTACATGGCAATTGATACTTCTTTTTCAATTGCCTTTTGCGTTTTATATGGCCAGTTGGTTCATTTGAAAGACACGCTTTATCCTGAGGAAATACCCAGTTATCAAACCATAGCACAAGATGTACAATTTTGTGTGGATAAAGTTCATTCTGATGGCAGCTTAAAAACCATCATTAGCAAAAATTTACCGACCTATGTTATTAAAGAACGCGCGTTGGTTGATGGGCTTCGGCATTTCATCCATCATGGTAAAAAAATATTTATCCTGACCAACTCTGACTTTTCCTATACGAAGCTCTTGCTGGAATATGCAATTAACCCTTTCTTGAAGAAGGGTGAAAGTTGGATTAATTTATTTGAATTTGTCATTACCTTAGCTAATAAACCACGCTTTTTTTACGATAATCTTCGTTTTTTATCAATTCATCCAGCCGTTGGTACCATGACTAACACTGTGGGTCCAATAGTTCCTGGCGTGTACCAAGGAGGAAATGCCAAAAAATTTACCGAAGATTTACATGTCCGAGGTGATGAGATTCTTTATATTGGGGATCACATTTACGGAGATATCTTAAGATTGAAAAAAGACTGCAATTGGCGCACTGCTTTAGTGGTTGAAGAGCTGGGAGAGGAAATAGCGGCGCAAGCTCGGGCCATGCCTATAGAGAAAGAAATCAGCAAGGCAATGGACATCAAAAAAGGCTTAGAAAAACAATATGTCGAGTTGTATACTAAAATGATTGATGAAGATTCAAAAGAATACAGTAATGAAATACAAGAATTACAAGCGCAAATCAGCAGAATAGATGCACAACTCACTAAATTGTTAAAAGAACAACAAAGCTATTT
Organism: Legionella sp. PC997; assembly: GCF_014109825.1. Lineage (NCBI taxonomy): Bacteria > Pseudomonadati > Pseudomonadota > Gammaproteobacteria > Legionellales > Legionellaceae > Legionella > Legionella sp. PC997. The sequence goes on along the minus strand of NZ_CP059576.1, from coordinate 3,637,172 downwards.
TAATCCAAAATGGGAACGTATTTTTCGCGCGGGTGCTGAGGAAAGTTATTTTGCCTATCAAGTGGATCGCTTTGCGTGTATTTATATGGAAAAACTATCCGATTTATTGGAATACTCTCCTGTAACTTATTTCCGTGCGAACAGACGTCTGTTAGCGCATGATATCGAAGTATAAAAACTAAGGAAGATTAAGGTGTAAGGTAGCAATGACGGTATCCATTGATGTTTCACTTATACGAAGATTGATTGATTCACAATTTCCACAATGGGCTAATTTACCCATTAAGCCTGTAGAATTTAGTGGTTGGGATAATAGAACCTTTCATCTAGGTAATGAAATGTCAGTTCGACTGCCCAGTGAGGCATTCTATGCGCTGCAAGTAGAAAAAGAGCAGCACTGGCTTCCTTATCTTGCTCCTCATTTAACATTGTCCATTCCATCACCTATAGCTAAAGGTGAGCCAGCTGAGGGTTATCTTTGGCCATGGTCCATTTATCGATGGATTGAAGGACAAACAGCTTCGATTGAATGCGTTAACGATCAGAGTTTATTTGCAACGGCTCTTGCAAAATTCTTGGTGGAATTGCAAGCAATTGATACGGCAGATGGACCACCGGCAGGCGAGCACAGCTTCTACCGTGGCGGCCCACTAATAACTTATGATGCTGAAGTTCAAAAGGCAATTAAAATTCTGGCGCAACAAACAGATACCCGAACCCTTTATTCAATCTGGTCTGAGGCCCTAGCTGAGAGCTGGCATAAAAATCCGGTTTGGGTTCATGGCGATATTGCTGTAGGTAATTTATTGATGCGAGAAGGCCGTCTTTATGCAGTAATTGATTTTGGACAATTGGCTGTTGGGGATCCTGCATGTGATTTGGTCATAGCTTGGACATTTTTAAAAAAGGCAAGCCGAGATGTGTTTCGTAAGGCACTGCAACTGGATAAAGCAACATGGGCTCGCGCTCGAGGATGGGCCTTGTGGAAAGCATTAATTGTCTGCGCGAAATTGCCGGGTACAAATCCATTGGATAGTGCAAAATCTTGGCGGGTAATTGAGGAGATAATTGCAGATTATAATAATGGCGACTAAGATATTATTGAGAATGAATTATTCAATCTATGAAGTAGGATTTTGGACTTAGACTATTTATGGATTAAATCATTAAAAGGGAAAGTCATGTTAACAATTAAACTATTAAGAAGAGTGATTTTTGCAGGTTGTTTGTTAGGTATTACTGTATTATTCAGTTCCTGCAATACAAGTCAGCCTGATCAACCCATCTCATCAAGTAATGAAAAAGGTTATGGCGGAGAAGGGGGCGGTGGCCATTAAGGTTTTTTTAAATAAATGGTTTAAACTCATCATCCTGCAGTCTATCTGCGGATGATGAGTGATTAAGGCAAAAAATTGTACGGAATTATTTACCCTACTGGATTACTTTCCTTAATGTTTCCAGACTAATATTAGCGCCACTTAGAACAACCACCACATTTTTTCCTTGATAATATTTGGCACATTTTAAAAATGAAGCCAGAGCAACGCCTGCGGCACCTTCAATTAATAAATGATGAGTATTGACGATTGTGAGGATTGCAGATTGAATTTCATTTTCAGAAACTAAAACAAAATCATCCACATAGTCGCGACATAGATCTAAAGTAATTGAATTTGGCTCAATGCCCCCGGCTGTGGCATCGGAAAGGGTTGGCAAGGTGTCCATGGAAATAATTTTTCCCGCCTTAACCGATTCGTACATAACTGGAGAATTTTCTGGCAAGCACCCTATAATTTTAGTTTTAGATGAAACTGCTTTCAGGTATCCAGCAACTCCGCCAATTAATCCCCCTCCGCCAACAGGTATAAAAACTACATCAATGGAATTGAGTTGACGCATAAGTTCTACGGCGATTGTGCCTTGACCTGCAATTACTTGCCTATTGTTATAGGGAGATACATACACCATGCCCTGTTGTTTTGCGTAGTTTATGGCGTGTATCTCAGTTTCTACGCAATCGTTGCCATAGAGTTTAAGAGAAGTATTATAAAAGTCTATATTTTCTTTTTTTACGGGGGATACATGTTCGGGAACAAAAATAATTCCTGGCAGATTAAGCCTATGTAATCCGTACGCGATTGCTGCTCCATGATTTCCTGTAGAGGCCGCGACAATACCATTTAGCTGTTCTTTTTTTAAAGACAATAAAGCATTAAATGCCCCCCGTATTTTGAATGAACCTGTATACTGTAAATTTTCACATTTTAAATGAAGATTTACCCCGGTTAATTGACTTAGTGGAACAGAGAAATCCAAGGGAGTCTCACGAATATACCCACGAATTCTATGTTCGGCGTTAAGTACTTCCGTTTTAATATTCAGCATGGGTTGTGTTCTTTCTCACTATAAATTTAAGTAATTATATATAGTGGTGCGTGAAACTTGAATTACATAAACAAGAAAATAAATTAGTTTAAAAAAATAATTTCTTAATTCTTCCTTAAGGTTTGATCTTTATACTTAATCATGAACTTATAGGGAGCCCGGATGCTATGCGTGTATTAATTATCGAAGACAACGTTTTTAATGCATTTTGCTTATCTAGACTCTTGGAGTCAGTTAGTGCTCCAATATCAATTGATGTCGTAAGTAATAGCCAAGATGCTTTGTCTTTTATAGATACTCATGCACCCGATCTGGTTATTATTGATGGTGAGTTAAATTTGATTGACGAATTCTCAACTCATGGCCCACAACTTGCAGCAGTAATATTACAAAAATATCCTCATCTTCCTCTTATCGCCTGGTCAGACTCTGAATTTATGCGTGGAGCTTTTGCTAAAGTTTTTATTCAATATAACCGGTTGGTTAATGAGTACAACACTTGGACTAAAACCGTAAATCAGACATGCATTGAAAAAACTTGGGCTTATTATTTTGATGAGTCAATCGGAAACAAACAACAAGCATTTTCACATGCACCCCATGCTAAAAGAGTGGCGGCGGCTGTAAACTAGATAGCATCTAGATTGTTCTGACTTACTTTTTGGTGTCGTCAGCAAAGGGTTCAAATTCACGCTATAATTTATATATATTGTTTACATAACAAATAGATAAATTTTAGGGAACCGCAAATTATGGATTATGAGCTAATGCATGGGTCTTCGGATCACCAACCACAGAGAATACAGAAAACAAAAAAAATTCATGAAAAAGAAAGTGATGAGGATCTGAATTCCTTAGGGCAAAAATTGGACAAAAATAAACATCACCAAAGCAAAAAGAATGCCCCAATAAAAGAGAGCATACTTGACTTGGAGGTACAACCTATTAAGACGGAAGAAGCATTTTATGCAAAAAGCATCTTGCAAAATATTTTAGAAAGCTCGATTGAGTATTCCATTGTCGCAACTGATTTGGATGGGAAAATAATTGTATGGAATGAAGGAGCTTTCCGCAATTACGGGTACCATGCGACCGAGATGGTAAACAAGAAAAATATTTTAGACCTCTTTAAATCTGAAGACATCAAATCAGGAATTGCTCAGAAGTTTATGCAAAAAACATTAGAAGAAGGAAAAGCCGATCAGGAATTTGAACGCCTTCGTAAAGATGGGTCGACTTTTATTGCCTCGGTAACCTTAACAGTACGACGTGATAATGAGGGCCACCCGATTGGTTATGTCATGATTTCCAAAGATATTACTGAAGCAAAGAAAATTGAAACTCAATTAATTAAAACGAACGAAGAATTAGAACAATTTGCTTATATTGCCTCGCATGATTTGAAGGCGCCGCTGCGTGCAATCGAACGTTTAGCGACTTGGATTGAAGAAGATAATATGGATAAATTAGATGATAAATCGAAAGAACATTTAGCATTATTACGGCAACGTACTTTGCGCCTGGCTAATTTAATTGATGGAATATTACAATACTCACGAGCTGGTCGGATCGATTTGAATCTTGAGCTGGTGAATACTGAAGAAATTTTGAAGGAAATTATTGAAAATCTTAATCAAGATGGGCGATTCGAAATACGTTATCCAAAACATCTGCCGATTTTCAAAACAGCAAGGATCCCATTAATACAGGTATTATCCAATTTACTCGGCAATAGCATAAAGCATCACCATCGAAAAAAAGGAAAGATAAATATTGAATTAGACACATTAGGGGCCTTTTATCTGTTTACGATTCATGATGATGGTCCCGGAATACCCTCTGAGTTTTTTGATAAGATTTTTGTCGTTTTTCAAACCCTTAAATCAAGAGATGAATTGGAGTCGACGGGTGTTGGTTTGAGTATAGTAAAGAAAATTGTTGAATCCCAGGGAGGACAAGTAATGGTCCGATCTCGGGTTGGACATGGAACTTCAATGTCCTTTACCTGGCCTAAGCAAATTAAAAAACAAGATTTACACTCTCATTAAATAATGAATTACAAATATTATTCCGCTTTTTTGCTTGGGAATTCAAGTAGATTCCAATAATGATGTAATGAGGAAATGACTTCCATAAAATCTGAAATTTGAAAAGGTTTTACAATATAGCCAGCTGCATTCAGGTTATAAGCATCTATTTTATCTTTTTCACTATTCGAAGTAGTGAGAATAAAAACCAAAACGGATTTTAATTTTTTATTAGTTCGTAGAGTTTTCATGAACTCAATCCCATTCATTTTAGGCATATTAATGTCTAAAAGAATAATTTTGGGGGTAGGTTTTAATTTTTTTTCTCCATTTATGCCTAATAATTTATTTAGAGCCTCTATTCCATTAGTGGCTACATGAAGTGGATTGTCGATCTTATTTTTTTTAAAAGTTCTTTGCATATCTTTAATATCAATTTCATCGTCATCCACAAGCATAAAATTAATGGATTTATCTAATTGATACATAATTTTTATTCCTTATAACTTGGTAATATAGATTATAGGCAATAAAGTTAAACTTTTCACATAATGATCTTTTATTGATACTATAATTAAAGTATGAATCAATATAATTAGGATAATTCACTTTAGAATCTATCTTAATACCCGTGATTTTGTGATATTTATAAAAACAGAAACGCGGCAGGAGAATGATTATGGAATCCCAAGGAAACACCGTTGATATTTTGTATATCGAGGATGATATTGTTGATGTCGAGGGTGTAAAACGTATTTTTAAAAAAGTTAAAGAGTCGTGCGCTATTGAAGTTGCTTCTAATGGTGAAGAGGCATTAAATAAATTATATGGGCGGGATGGAGAAGCAAAAATTCATCCAAAAGTTATTCTTCTGGATATTAATGTACCTAAAATGAATGGAATTGATCTGTTAAAAATAATCCGAAAAGATCCTTCCCTAGCTTTTACCGAAGTGTTTATTTTAACAAATGCTTATACAAAAGAGGATAAGCTTGCGATCAAAGACTTAAATGTAAGAGGACAAATTATTAAACCTCTTGAATACGGTGATGCATTAAATATTTATTGGGCAACGCATCATGTATAAATGAAGCGTTGCTGCTTCGTATCGTAACCTCACTGACATTGCATCACTCTAATGAGCTGCATCCCAATTAGGGCCTATACCAATAGAGACTACAAGGGGAATGGAAAGTTCTACTGTGTGCTCCATTAATTCTCGAATTATCTTTTTGCTTGATTCAATCTCTTGGGCTTGTACTTCAAAGACTAACTCGTCATGTACTTGCATAATCATCTTGGCCGGTGGATTTTTTTGCTCATTTTGCCAGTGGGCAATAGATATCATGGCTTTTTTTATGATGTCTGCCGCAGTACCTTGCATCGGCGCATTAATTGCAGTTCGCTCTGCTGCCTTTTGGCGAACCATGTTGCGTGCATTAATTTCAGGTAAATACAAACGTCGACCAAACAAAGTCTCCACATAACCTTGATGATGGGCTTGCTGCCTGGTGCGATTCATATATTCCAAAACTTTAGGGTAACGTTGGAAATAAGTATCAATGTAATATTGTGCATCCTGACGTTCAACACCAATCTGTTTTGCCAGACCAAAAGCTGACATCCCATAAATCAAACCAAAATTAACTGCTTTAGCCCGACGCCGTTGTTCGCTGCTCACCTCTTCTAGGGGTGTTTGGAAAATTTCACTGGCTGTTGCCGTATGAATATCCCAACCCCGAGCAAAGGCCTTTAAAAGATTCTCATCTTGTGATAAATGAGCCATAATTCGTAATTCAATTTGTGAGTAATCTGCTGCTAAAATGAGGCAGTTTTCAGGTGCAATAAATGCAGTACGAATTAGCCGGCCTTCTTCACTGCGAATAGGAATATTTTGTAAATTGGGTTCACTAGAAGAAAGTCGACCTGTGGCAGCGACCGCCTGATTGTACGAGGTATGAACTCGGTGCGTGTGCGGATTAATTTTTTTAGGTAGGGCATCAATATAAGTAGAAACAAGTTTTGTTAAACTACGGTACTCAAGAATTACTGCTGCAAGACGGTAGTCATACGCGAGCTCTTGCAATACAGACTCGGCTGTAGAAGGTTGGCCCGTGGGTGTTCTTGCGATCACTGGCAGCTTTTGTGAATCAAAGAGGATCTCTTGTAATTGTTTGGGCGAGTTCAGATTAAAGGGTCTACCTGCTAATTGTAATGCCTCTTGCTCTAAGGCATGGATGCGCTCTTTTAATCGATTCCCATGTTGTTCCAAAGTTATGGAATCAATAAGCACTCCAAGGCGCTCCATATCGCCAAGCACGGGAACCAAAGGCATTTCTATCTCATTGAAGACATTTTGTACCGATTCTGGGATCATAGAGAACAATTTATTGTGAAGTTGCAGGGTAATTACTGCCTCTTCTGCAGCATAAGCAGCGGCCTTAGCCACTGGAACTTGATCAAAACGCAATTGTTTGGCGCCTTTTCCTGCAACCTCTTCGTAGCTAATTGTTTTTTGTCCTAAGTATTTTAAGGCCATAGACTCAACATCATGACGGCCAGAGGCACTATTGAGCACATATGATTCTAACATAGTGTCATAATACACACCTTTAAGGTTAATCCCCTGGTTTTTCAATATTGCATAATCGTATTTAAGATTTTGGCCTATTTTTTTTATTTTAGAATTTTCTAAAATAGGTTTTAATGCAGTTAATACTTCCTCACGAATTAATTGAGTTGTCCCATCTAGATGGGTCAATGGAATATATACGCATTTCCCTTCTTTAAGTGCTAAAGAGATTCCAACGATTTCTGCAACCATGATTTCGATACTGCTAGTTTCTATAGCAATGCAAAATTCTTCGGATTCCTCCAGTTGATTAAGCAACTGATTTAACTGGAGATTTGTTGTAATCAATTCGTAAGAAGTGCTAGAGATACTTGATTTGTTCGAGGATATACTTTCCTCTTCCCCTAATAGCTCTTTCAGCCAGTTTTTGAACTCAAATTGACGGGTTAATTCAATAAGTTGTTCTTTCTTCATGGGTTTAGGCTTTAACTCCCCCCAACTTAGGGGTAAAGTAACATCGGTTTTTATAGTCACTAATTTCTTGGATAATGACAGATGGGGAATACCTTCTCGTAAATATTCTCCAATTTTGCCACTAATTTCCGTCGCATGTTGGATGAGATTATCCAGAGATTGATATTCTGTAAGCCATTTGACAGCGGTTTTTGGTCCACATTTGGTTATTCCTGGAATGTTATCGACGCTATCGCCAATTAAGGTGAGATAATCAATCATTTGCTCTGGTATTATCCCAAATTTTTCTCGGACGCCTTCAATTCCCATGATGGTATTACTCATGGTGTTGACTAATGTAATGTGTTCATTAACAAGTTGCGCCATATCTTTATCGCTTGTCGATATGACCACAGAAATTCCTTGTTCCGTCGCCTGTCGTGCCAAAGTCCCGATTACATCATCGGCCTCAACTCCCTCGATAATCAATATGGGAAGTCCCATCGCTTCCAGTATCTGGATCAATGGCTCAAATTGAGAGTTTAGCTCTTGGGGCATGGAGGGTCTATGGGCTTTATATTCGGGATACCAATCATCTCGGAATGTTTTCCCCTTGGCATCAAAAACTACAGCCAACTCTTCTGGTCGGTAGTCTTTAATGAGCTTTTTAATCATATTAGCTACCCCATAGATGGCACCTGTGGGCTGGCCTTTGGAATTAGTTAAAGGCGGCAATGCATGAAAGGCACGAAAAAAATAGGATGAACCATCAATGAGAATCAAGGGGGATGTCATAGTTACTCTGCCTCTGCTTTGGCTAATTGTTTCTTTAATGATTCAACTTGTTCGGAGAGTGCTTTAATGTTTTTGCGTATTAAAGGGATGCGATTGACGCCTAACTCATGTTGAATAGCAATATCCTTAGGACGAGCTGGATTGCCTAAATAAACATTTCCTTCTTTTAAATGTTTGTTGGGTGGTACTCCGGTGCGAGCGCCTAATACAACCCCATCATCAATGCGTACATGATCGCTAACCCCAACATTCGCCGCAAAAATGACGTTGTTTCCGGAAGTCGTACTTCCTGCTATGCCTGTGAAACCACATAATATGTTATGTTTACCCAATTTAACTGAATGGGCTACTTGGACCAGGTTATCAATTTTAGTTCCTTCTCCAATAACAGTCGCTCCCATTGTGGCACGATCTATGGCGGTATTCGCACCTATCTCTACATCATCCCCAATGATGACTCGGCCAATATGAGGGACTTTCAGGTGCTTGCCATCAACAAAGGTATAACCAAAACCATCAGAGCCAATAACCGTAGAGGCATGAATAGTTACTCGGGAACCAATTTGGCAGGTGTCATAAATAGTGACATGAGAATGGATGGTAGTATGGGCACCCAGAGTCACTTCACGACCAATATGAATATGACTTTTTAAAATACAATGATCTCCAATAACACAACCGGGTTCAATTACCACATAGGGGCCTATAAATACCTCCTCTCCTAATTGTACACCCTCGCCAATTACTGCAGTGGAGTGGATTCCAGGTCTTGTTTTTTGTGGTGGATTGAAATGATGCATCAAAGTGATAAAAGCTTTGAAAGGATGTTTTACTTGTATTATTGGTTTTTGAGAAGCAGTGATGTGAGTGTTGACTAATATAGCAGCTGCTTGTGATGCCTCTGCCAATTTCACATTTTCATTACTGTCAGCAAATACTAAGCTTCCAGGTACAATCTCATCAATAGGAGACAATGAAGAGATTTTTATTGAGTCATCACCTATGACTACCCCTTGGATCTTATTTGCTATATCACGTAGTGAATAACTCATTTGTTAGCCTTTTTTTATAAAATATCTGATTATATACCCAAGAAACGCCCATTGCTATGTTTTAAACGACTCCTTTGCTTGGTACAGAATCATTTATAGAGCGAGCCCTTATTAAGATCTTTTCATTTTTGTTAATTTGGAAAAGAATGGGGAACAGGTATTTGGTTGCATTTCGCCGCGACAGTGATTATGGAACGTTTTCGGATTCTCAGTAAAGCAGAGCACGCGCAGTTAAAATGTAGTGATATGAAGTATAGAAAAATAGGTCCAAATACTGTATAAAATTAGCCTGAATGCTTAGGATTTCGTGATTAAAAATCAAAAGGATATGTATGTTGAAAAAAATAATAGCCTCAGGGTTTTGTGCGCTGTTTACCGTAAATGTATATGCTATGGTAGATCCTTATGCTCCAGTGTTACCCCAGGTTTGGTCATCCATTATTATCGTCAGCGGAGGACCTGCATGGTCTAATCCAGGTAAAGATCAATATCTTTATCCTTTTCCCCCTCCCCAGAACAACTTATATCTTGCTGACTCGAGATCCGACTGGTTAGGATCGGGTGAATTATTTTTTGGGCTACAGCATTTTATTGGTGCAAGCAATGTGATTGCCCAATTCGGACTCGGCGTGGCTGCAGCGAGTGATGCGGGTCTTTCGGGAACAGTTTCTGTTGATGGGGTTCCGGATGTTTATACCTATAGCTATAAGGTAAGTCATGTACGTGCAGAGTTTAAAGGAAAACTCATTGCTTGCGGTTTTCAATCTCTTCAGCCTTATTTAAGTGGTAGTTTTGGTGTGGGTTGGAACCATGCTCATGATTGGCTTCCTACTACAATAGATCCTGTTTTGTATCCTACCTATTGGTTTGATACCGCCAGTACCGTTGCTTTTTCCTACACCCTTGGGTTAGGCGTGCAAAAAATGTTAACTCCAAACTGGCAAGTCGGTGTAGGGGTTGAATTTGCAGATTGGGGTAAAAATTATTTAGGTGATGATGGAGCGACCTTAGATCAAGGTCCCGGTATGCCTCATTTATATACTACGGAATTATTGTTTAGTGTAGGTTATATGTTTTAAGTTAGGAAATCTTGAGTGCTGATAGTTTAACGAAACTAGGATATATATGTAGCCTGGGTTGAACAGGCTACGACAATCTCATTTATTTGATATATCTGCGGAGAATTAACGCCACGTTGGCACCTCCAAAAGCAAAATGATTGGATAGTACGATATCAATTGTTTTTTTCCTGGATTCATTAGGTACATAATCCAAATCACAAGCAGGATCTGGTGTTTCTAAGTTAATTGTAGGTAATAATAGATCATGTTGTAGACTCAATGATGTGGAAATGACTTCCATTACCCCAGAGGCTCCTATGGCATGCCCAATCATCGATTTTTGTGCGGTAATTGGGATTTCATAGGCTCTTTCACCAAATATTGATTTAATCGTTTGCGTTTCAATTTTGTCATTTAATTGGGTTCCAGTTCCATGGGCTTTGAGATATTGAATATCTCGCGGTGATAATTTAGCATCATCTAGTGCCCCTTGAATCGCACGTTGCTGGCCTTCTGAAGAAGGTGCGGTAATATGAAATGCATCACAGCTGGAACCAAAACCAATAATTTCCGCAAAAATCGTGGCTCCTCGTGCTCTGGCGTGATTTAATTCTTCAAGAATTAAAATCCCAGCTCCTTCTGCCATTACCATCCCCTCACGATTCAGATCAAAGGGTCGGCAGGATTTTGTTGGTGTCTCATTATTGGTAGACATGACTTTTAATTTGCACCAAGCAGACATCATTGATTCCCAAAGAGGAGCTTCGGTACCGCCACAGACTGCCGTGGAAAGTCTGCCATGAGCAATTTGCTGGTAAGCAGTTCCTATAGCATCCGCTGAGGAAACGCATGCATTCGAAATCGTGGAATTGGGTCCACCGAGACCAAATCCAATGGCAATAAAATTAGCAATGGAGTTAGACATTCCTCGAATCACCGTCAAAGCTTGCATTTTCTTCCAATTATCATTGAAAAAATATTTATAACTGCTCTCTGATTCCGGATATCCCCCCATCCCAGTACCGATAAAAGTCCCTGTCTTGCTGAGTTCCTGGGGAGTAAGTCCAGATTGTTCTATGGCATTATGGGTGCAATAGAGGGCAAATTGAGCGACGCGTGGATACCGCTTATTTTTATTAAGTTCAGGAAGATGATTCAGTGAAAAATCCGTAATTTCTCCTGCTATTTGTGTTGGATACAAGGAAGGATCATAGCTCTGGATGCGTTTTATTCCACATTGCCCTTGTTTTGCCGCTTCCCAGAATTTGCTTACACCTGTTCCTATGGAAGAAGTTATTTCCATGCCGGTTATAACAACCCTTTTTTTCATCAATGATCCCTTTTATTTTTAATATGTGAAACGTTTCATGTAAGCTGAACGAACAATTTTGCGATAAAATTGTTGCTACGGCTTTTTTAGGACAATACTAAAGGCGGGGTTTAAATTCTGTCAAGCTCTATATGAGGAGGTGTTATAGATTAAAATTAAAGTAGGATTACTCGCATTGTCATTTCCGCAAAGGGGTGAATCCCATTCCTTAGTAGTATTGTACAATTTTCTTTGAACTTAATGATTGATCAGGACATTGAATATAATCTGTTTTCTTAGATAGGAACCTGTTTTGTAAGCTAAGTTATCCAAGTTTTTGTTTTGGTTTAATTCGTTTTTGCAAATCGTAGAGGTTAATTTCCCAGTAATCACATGAGTTTTGAGTTAGGAAACCGAGACGGGTATATAGATTAAGCGCTTTTTGATTGTGCGTTTCGACATCCAGATTGAGATCAGGTTTTCCTTCACTTAGAGCATAATTGATGCAGTGAGAAATCAAGGCTGTCCCTAATCCTTTCCCTTGTCGAATGGGTAAAACGGCGATATCAGAAAGGGTTGCGCCATGGTTTTCCCAGCGTATGTGTGCTTTTCCTACAAGATGATTGTCTTCAAAGGCCAAAATTATTTGATAAGTTCTGTCTCCTAGGATGTGTTCAAAACGAGGAACTAACTCTGCCTGGGTTTTGAAGAAACACGCTTCATCTAAGACGCAAAGCAATGGAATATCTTTCTCTGTAGCAGTGCGGTATGTTAGATTTTTTTTGTAATCCAGCAATGGATTTAAATCATGCCGCTCCATATAGTATTCACTATGCAAATATGAAAAACCAAGCTCAGATAACCACGAACTATTGATATGTGCAGGACTAGAAAAAATCAATTTTTGAAAACCTTGTTCTTGCACTAGCGGTAATATATTGTGAAGCAATTTTTTGGCAATGCCTTTCCGACGATACTTCGGGTGAACCATTAGAGAAACTTCAACTGCATCTTCGTAAAAGAAAAAAACACTTAGAAAGCCAATCAATTTTTTTCTGTCATACTTCAGGACGAGTGTAGGCAAATTTCTTTTTTGCATGAGCAAATGAGTGTACAAATTAGGCACACTCCCGTCATTTTTTTTGCAAACGGTTTTTAAGTATTCTAGATCTTTGAGCTGATCTTTATTAAGTTGATTTGTTTTACTAAGCATAATTAATAATAAATTATTATTCGTTTTTGTTAAGAATAGCTTGTTTTGGGTTAATTTGCTCTAATTAAAGGCTAATTTATTAAAAATGTAGGTTTAAAACGGCAACGATAATTTCCAAAATAATTAAAACGATAATAATAATCTCCAAATTATGGCCATGTCGATTGTCGAGATAACCATTAAACATATCAAAAATTTCATTGAGTGTATCGAGTCGATGATTAATTGCATTGACACGTCTTTGAATGTGTAGGTAACGTTCCAACATAGTGAAGTGTTCTTCTAAAGTTGGATGTTGCCAGAAGTATTTGGGATGATAAAGGAAATTACTAATTAGATTCATTTCACTTTTAGCACCCAGGATCTCCCCAATTATTTGTTGTATTTGAGTACGGCTAATTTCCATTTCACCAGTATGCGAAAGGCTTTGTATCATAGGGTTGTATTTTTCAATTAGCGCATCAATAATTGTTTCAAAATATTGTAATTTTACTGATTGAGAAAACCCATAAGAGAGACTGAGTTTGAGCTCATCGCTTTCATCCTCTATAGTCAAGCAATCCACATCAAAAAAATCATGTGGCTCTATCGTAGTTTTATCACGGAATTGATAATGAAATTCATCATGTACCAAAAGAGTGACCGGTTTATCAACCAATAGCTTAATGGTACTTAGATAATCATTAATTTGATAACGTTTGATTCCCCAGGAAACCACCGTGCCATTTTTAAAAATGAATATAGTGTGGTCTTTATTGTGATTTGCACTTAACTTTAGGACATCTCGAGTTTTCAATGAGGTAAAGTCAGTCGAAGCATTTTTAAAATGATTGTCAACACGTGATAAATCAATTGATTTGGCAATACAAAAACTTAAGCATTCCATGATGGTAATAACCCGCGAATAAAAGCTATATTCAATGATGAAAATAGATACATATGCTGTATCCAATAATCGACTCTAAGATCAGATACAGCATTTTACAAATATATAATAATTATCTCAACTTTAACTATTATACATCATTCTGTAGTTTCACGAGCGTGATAAGTTTTTTTTCGGTCGGTTGCCCCACATAACCATTTGGGACAAACTTCTAAAATCTCAGCGATTCGGTTAAGTTGTTCGGTTGCTGGAAGTATGTGACCAAAGATTAAAGAGTTTGCTAAATGACGTGAAATTCCAAATACCTTAGCTACGGCTTTGACTTTTTCAGTTAATTCCTCTGGAAAGTCCAATGAAGCCAACTCGCGATTGAAGCGTTGCGAAAATACTTTACTGTTCATTTTCTCACTCCATGAAAAAATAATATTCAGCATCATGCTGACCCATCCTAGATACCTGTCAATCCTTGATTCAGGTAAGAGAGAGTTATAACCCATTTTTTTTTAATAGCAAAGCCTTTTTTGGCGTGAAATCAAATAGTTATTATTTACTTGTCATAATGGTAATGAGTTGACCACTGTTGCAGTCCAATAATTCATTAAAATCGGTGCGGTATCAATGAAGCGATAAAAATTCAAGCAGCGTAATTTGTGGTATAATATTTATACGATATGAATAAAAACTACGCCGTGGAAGAACTTAAAATACATATCAGAACAAATATTTTTGAGTGAGATATGAATGGGTAATAGCTATAAAAACATATATACAACATTAAGTTCTAAAGTTCAAAACCTTAATCATGAGAAAAATGTTTCTAATCCGGAAGCGCTTAAATTAAGCTATCTAGATGAAGCTTTTGCTGTCTATTGCGAAAAAAAATACAAAAATAGCCATGAAAAGTTCCCCAAAAAACCTAAAAGCCTAAAGGCGTATCAAATATTTACTAAGAACAATCCTGATTTTATTAATTACAATAGGGCTGCCCTTCTTTTATACCAAGAAAGATTAGATGCCCTAGTTGTCGAATCCAGAAAGGATGCCGCTTTAGTAGAAGCATGTAAGCTGGCATTAACCAGTTTAATTTCAAAAAAAATTATAAAAATTAATCCAGAAGAAATAAATAAAATAATTTCATCCTTAGTAGAAAAAGCAAAAGAAACTCCTCAAGGAAACTATTCCAATACTACAGATTGGCATACTTGCTTAGCCCCTTTTGTTATTGCTAAAGGAAAGTCAAAAGAAGCTAAGGCGAACGAAGAAATAAATAAAACAATGCACAAGGCTTTTAGCGCATTAGAGCCCTATGCTAGCTATAGTACAGAAAGCATAGAATATGATTTTGCCAAAGTAATAGAATATGCGTGTAAGCGATATGAAGATTTAAATCCTAAACCTAATGAGAACAGGGCACGCGATCTTCAAGCAATCAGAGTTATATTAGCTAAATATCAAGAGAATCAAGTAATACCACCACATCATATTGATGATGCGGTTAAAGAGATTGCCAGCCATTTCTTATCATCAAGTTTTAAGAGAGGTTTTTCAAGCCGATTTGAGAATTATATAGAGCAGGCTATTATCGATTTCGCTGCAAAGCATCCCGAAAAATTTAAGGAATATAACCCTGAGAAAGATAAAAGAACGTTACAAATAAAAACGTGGTCTGATTCTACGAAAAATGAACCTAGCAAGAAATTGGTTTTAGCTGTCCATGGATTACAAGACAGCGTAAATACTTTTAATGTGGTTGCTAACCAATATGTCAGAAAAGGGTACACAGTCAAAAGTTATGACCAGTCGGGGGCTGCTTTTGACGAAGCTCGTGGGAAAGAGGATTTAAATATAAAACAAATGCAATTAGATTTTTATAGTATGTTAGAAAAGGCCTATTTAGATCCCAATGTGGATGAAATAATCTTATTAGGCCACAGCTTAGGAGGTGCTGTTATTGCTAATGCATTAAAAATGATCCATGAACTTAATGATAATCCACCTGCAAATATGCCTAAAGATAAGATAAAGAAAATTCAGTTAATAGCCCCAGCAGCTATGAAAAATCCACTGTTGCAAATTATCGGTAATCTACCAACGATTAGATCGAATCCGAGCGATAAAGATGAACATGCTCATCTTATAGGGCAAAGAGGGATAAGGCGAGAAGGTGGTGCTTCTGCGCTTTCGTCGTTTTCTGATTTTATCTCTTTTGTAGCGAGCGCTTTTAAAAATTTAACACGATATTTAACGGAAGAGCATGTCCAAAAACCAATTCCCATAGAAATCCATTACTCCGAGACAGATGGGTTGGTAAACAAATTTAATTTTGAAGAAATTGAACGAAAATCGCCTCATCCCACGCATAAAATTTTAAAAAACCCCACCGGAAAACATCATCTTCATGCGGCACCCGATTCCACTATAGTTGAGGGTCTTGAAAGTGAGGACGATCTGAAAACAGGCCTCTAATAATTTTATGAGATACCAAAAATAAGTAATTGCTCTTCATCCTCAAAATTATCTTTAACTTTAATAAAGGGGATTCTAAAATCGGATAGGGTATTTTGGGGAGTTAATGAAGCCTCTTGGAAAAAGCTATTTGTTTTTTTGCATTCGGCAGCAAGAGAAAATCCCAATACATCAAAAATACTAAAAATTAGGGAAAGGAAACTGTAAAAAGCAAATTTAACTCGAACATCACTAGTAATGGCGGCTCGATGCTCCGCACAAATAAAATTGAGTCGTTCTTCAAGGGCCGAATGCTCGTGTAATTGCTTCTCCGGTGTTAATTTAAAATACTGCTTAACTAATGTGGTTAGTTGAGTTAGTGCAGCTTCTAATTCTTCAACATAAGGATTGTTAGCAACTTTTAATTGTTGGATTGTTTTCTTGATTGTTGCTAATTTTTTCCGAGCGAGTTGTTCCGGATCAATTACACGCTCTCTCAAATACCAGTTATAAGTGATGGTGAGGACATGAAATGCATATGCTTTATGCTTCTGATCCAACATCCCTAATTCACGAGAAAACGAATCCAATACTTCTGCAAGGAAAGGATGTACTTTGATTCCCCGAACTGCCACTTTGACCATTTCATCGATAGATGTCATATATTTATCGGGTTCCATGCTATTATTCAATTTCGCAGCATAATCATATATAGCGAAAGCCGATTCGGTTAAATTTTTTTTATTCTTCTCATCATATGGATTTTTCAAATAATGTATTAATGCAGTTCTGAAATTTTGGATTAATTTTTTAGACATTCATTAACACGCATCTAGATTTAATTTAGGCATTGTAACAAAATAATTTTTATTCGGTTAATAAAAAAGACAAAGAGAGCAAAAATTATCTTCTTCCCGAGAGAGACTTTGCATTTAATGTATTGATAGCTCATCAATTCCAGCCTCATTTCCATAGACTGTTTTCGAGCAAAATGCGAATTAATTTATAAATTTTTACACTATTCGTATGAAATGGGGTATAATGACGGACTGAAATTAATCAGAGTTGGTGTTTTATTTTTAGACAATAACTCTTGTTTTCCTGTTCTTTGTATTGGTTTAAGGGAGAATAAAATCATTACAGAGAATATTTATTTCAAAATTAGGAGTTAAAACAGAATGATGAAAGTAGCCTCGGTATTATTGGGTTTGGTTTTAACTGGTTATGCTTTTGCAGACAATCCTAAAGAAATAGCAACTCATAAAGTAACTCTCGCGGGTTTGCAACCTGGAGAAGGCCGTTTTATTCGTAGTGATGTATTCGAAAATAACACTTTTCAATCCGGTTCTTATTTTTGTGCTGGCGCTGATAGCGTTTTGTACGATATGCAGTACGTATTTTCAAAAAGTCATGAACCATTTCATGCAGAGCATTTAATTAAATTTTCAATATGCCAAGACGAAACTATGGCCGAATGCCAAGAGTTTGCTACAGATAAGTATCTTACTTTTAGAAATCTAGATGGTTATTTGCAAAATAATATCACCAAATCAACTGTGGATGTTTCTCCCTTAAAAGTTGTTTATCAGTCTTGCGAACCTAGTCCGGACATGGATGAATTGGTTAAAAAGTCAATTTATGAAAATGATCGCCGTTTTTCCCATGTAGGATAATGATCCTTTTTTTGTTTGCAGTGTAACTCGAGAATTGAATGGATTACGATTCTCGGGTTTGCACCCATCAGGCTTTTGTTTGGCGTCAATTGAAATCAATCTATTTTGTTAAAATTTTGCAAAACTCATCTATTTTTTGTCTTAAATGATGTGGCGGTGATTAAATAATCCCCCTTTTAAGTAAGTATCCATATTAATTTGGAGGTACAGTGAATGAAAAAAATGAATGTATTAGGAGGTTGTTTATTACTAATGCTTGCATGGAATGCGCACTCCTACCAGACTCGGGAAAGTAAAATTTACACTGATAAAGGTCAGCTGGTTCATATTGACGGACTCTCATGGTCTGGATTCCAAGACACCAATGTGGTTCAAGGCTTACAGAGCAATCCTTTTTATGCAATTCCCTCATTAAGTTCTAGCCCAAGAGCTTATGGAATGATGAATTTAATTAGCAAGCCATGGGAGTTCCCGAGTTCAGGCGTAGATAAAAACTCAGGGGTTAGTTTTAAAACCTTAAGATTACCGATACAACCAGAAGTTCTGTATGATGATCAACATGAGGTTGATTTGAATAAGTGGCTCTCAGATAAAGCGGTTCCCAGCGCGGGTAATGGCTTATTTTGTAAAACATGGCAAAGTTATGGAAGTGCTTGTGAAAAAGCAGTAAGTCCAAAACAAGCGTTCTGGACGGTTTTACAGGAGTTAAAAAAGAAAAACATCCGAGTAATGATTGACATCCATCACCGTCATGGTTATGGCGATTCAATGCGAGATGGTACTGTATATGATATGAAACGTTACGAACAAGATATTTCTCTTTTAGCCACAGAAATTAAAAAGCGTAACTTAGACAATGTGTTAGGCATTGATATTTTTAATGAACCTTATCGTTTAAATTGGTTTAAAATGCATGACTCTCAAGTACCCTGGACCAAAGTCATAGCAACAGCTGCGAATGCAATTCAGAAAAACAATCCTAGTCTGTTGCTCTTTGTAGAAGGGCCTGATTCAGGAAATGATGATTCAAACAATCCTGTAATTTGTGTCCCCAAATCGAAGATCGTAAATGATAATGGATACAGTCACTCACCTGATCCCGCTTTATGTGGCACTTTAGAGCGGATGTTTTTTAAAGGGAATTGGGGGGAAGATTTCAAGCCGTTACTCAATGAAAAACAAGCTAAAACTGGAGTTCCCGTATTTGATAAGGATAAATTTAAAAAAGAATTAGTGAGTCAAGGAATAAACCAGACTGCATTGCAGTGGTTGTTGGGCGATTCACAAGCGCAAAACAGCCATATCGTTTTCTCACCCCATGTATATCCTGCTGAGGTAGCTGGCTGGGAAACTGCCCCAGGAACTCCAAGTCAATTACGATTCGACTGGTCGTGGGGATTTTTATATAAGGCAGGTTATCCAGTTGTTCTGGGTGAGGCATCCTGGAAAACTGCAAAGGGCAAGGCATTTTTTACAAATGCACTCATGCCTTATTTGCAAGCGAATATGGAAACCAACAATATATTCTTCTGGGCGATCGGATATCTTGGGGATACAGTAAGTGCAATTGATCCTAATTCTGGTGAGCTCAATTTGGACGTACAGCAAACATTAAAAAATTACTTTGATGATGTTTAAAATGTAACCTCACTGAAGTGTGAGCGTAACCCGGGTTTCATCCCAAAATGTTCCCAGGTTACGCGGCGTTTCATCCTGCTAGAATCTATTCTCTATCAATCTTACTCGCTTCCCACACAATGATGGCAGGTAAATAGATTTTGAGGATCGTATTTGTGTTTTATTTGCAGCAGTTTAGGATAATTGCTTCCCCATAAAGCCGATTGCCAATTTTTAATAAAATAATCTGCTTCATTTGGATAAGTACTCAAGTTGGGACTTAAGGTTTGTAGTCGTTTCATAGCCTTATGGGCTTGCTTTATCGCTGCGTTAGCTTTATTTAAATCCGGCTCATGTCCAGCAACATTGGCATAGGTATTTTGTTGACCCCCTGCAATAATGACTAAAGCCGCTGCATTAAGTACTTCAGGATGCATGGACGTATTTTTTTGATGTGCAAGAGCATCTTTTGGGGCACCCGACAATCCTTTATTGAAATGAAGTGTAAGTTCAACAAAACGCGATGCGTCGAAAAGTGTTTTGGTCAATGCTGTTGCGTTTTCCTCCGTAAATAATGTGAACGGAAGATACATGGATAAATAATAATTAATATACATAGATACTTCAGATTGATTTGATGCCCACCAATATTCATGTGGGGGCGCATTTTTTCCTTTGTTAACCACAATAGCTTCTGGTGCATTAGCAAGCAAATAATCAAAATCCCAGTAGTGCCTAGGAGGACGAGTTGCACTCTGAAGGCTAAATTGGTACTGCTCGGGTTTTTTTGCTAACCAATTAAGAAATGGTTGCCAAAGTTTGTCTACTTCGGCTTTACTTAAACCCGAAAAAACGAGCGAGAAATTCATTTTATTATCCGGGGTTAGAGCAACTTGTTCCCCCCAGTGCTCATTATGGAGTTTGAGACGATAAAACTCGATAAAATGATGAATAAGTTGGAAGTATGCTGCATCCGATTTCGCAGTGATCGTACCTTTAACTTTTCCGAATAGGTTGGGAAGGTCATGGGTTTGCAATGTAATTTTACTGACAATGCCATAGGCACCTCCACCTCCACCTTTTAATGCCCAAAATAAATCTTGATTCTGGCAGGCATTAGCAGTGCGAATGACTCCATCTGCAGTAATAATTTCGGCTTCTAAAACACCAGCGGCACCGGTGCCAAATTTTTTGGAAAAACTACCAAATCCCCCTCCTTGGATAAATCCGCCCGCAGCACCGACTGTGGCACAACCTCCCCCTTGAACGTAGCGGCCTTTGTGGGTAGTGACTTCTTTATAGACCTCTATCCATCGTGAGCCTGCGGCAACCGTGACTGCAGTCGTGGGAGTCTGGGTTGCAGGACACCCCTGTGGAATGAAATGATCTTGAATAGTGACCTCACGAAGGGGATGGGTCCAGATTAAAAGTGAGTTCGGTGCGTTGGAGCGACCAAGATAATCATGACCAGTGCCTTTCACCACAAGTTTAATTCGATGCGTGCGTGCAAAATTAATTGCAGCAGCTATTTCTTGGGCGCTTTCCACTGCTACCACATAAGAACTCACTGCAGTTTGCCAGCCACCGACCCACCCATTGGATTGGGTTGCCCCAGCTTGTGACTCAATAAAATAAGGATTTTTTAACTCATGCAGAACCATTTGGCATGAAGGGCTCTTAGAATTCTTAAAACAAGGAGATAAAGGGGATTGTCCGCGTAGTAAATGCCCATTTACTTGTTTATTGAACTCGTCCCATTGTGCTTGAGGGGGCCAACAGGGCTGATTTGGGGAACAATATTGAGAAGCCCCATTACAAATGGAACTTATAAATAGAGAACATCCTATCATCCATAATTTCATGAGAAATCTTCCAAGATCACTGAGGTTTTACATTCCAAGCAAGACAATCCCATGTCCCAGATGGCTCTTTATGCTCAAAGACACACAATCCTCCGGTTGCAACTTTGATTCCATATTGCGCACTGAATGCTGCAAAATCACCCGTTAAATAAGGCGCAAAGCGAGCAATTCCATTGCTGGTAACTACCAGACATGTTTTCCCGGGGTATTCTTTACGAATACGCAAAGAAAAATCCACCCAATTCTGAATCAGTAAAGAGGGATCGACATTCCAACCTTCAGGCACTATAGCTTGTGTTTCCCATGCATAAATTGCTTCCTTTCCAAGGCGTGCAACAACCTCTTCTTCGGGCAGATTTTCATCAGGCCCGTAATCGATTTCATTGAAAATGGCCAGCGTTTCAATCGACAAATGGGTCCCCATAGTCTTTTGGGCTTGTTCTGCAGTCTGTATGGCCCGTTTAAGCTTCGAAGTAAAAATTACATCTGGAATAAGACCATTGGTTTTCAGATAGTTGCCCAGTTTGTTTCCCTGAGTGAAGCCACTATTTACCAGCGGTAAATCAGTAATGCCTACTCTTCGAACCAGTTCGCCAGGCGCAAAAGTATTTCCATGACGAGCAACCAGTAATCGAGTCCTCATAGTTACATACTCTCTAATAGTTCACCGTGTTGGGCAATCAATGCTTCAGCACGAGCAATATCCTCTGGGCTATCAATGCCTGACATACTGGCACGACCTCTATAGTCAACGGGAATGCAACGAACTGTATAGCCATTTTCCAAGATACGTAATTGCTCTAAACCTTCCATTTTTTCAAATTTACTTTCTGGCAGGTTAATATAGCGTTCGAGCATATCTCGCGAATAACCATATAAGCCAATGTGACGAAATATCGGACTTTTATCACTGTTTTGACGTAATTCTTTTTCTTTGCGGATGGCAGGAATAATATTTTTGCTAAACCAAAAAGCGTGGCCTGTTTGTTCATCGAATACGGCGGTAGTACCACTAAAGGGAGTGGCTAATTTATTTTGGCGCAAATTGTCCAGCTGATCCCAGGTTAATTGAGTTACGGGGGTAATCACGTCACAAGGAGAAGTAGTGAACGCATCGATTAATGCACGTAAAAAATCTGGCGGTGTTAAAGGAGCATCGCCCTGCATATTTAAAATGAAATCGGGTTGACTTTCCATAGAGCGTATTGCTTCGGCGACACGATCCGTTCCACTTGGCGCCTCTGGTGGAGTCATTATTGATGCAACACCTAATTCCTTACAATGATGGACAATTCGCTCATCGTCTGTTGCAACGACTACCGACACATTTTCTAATCCTTCCGCAGCAGCACGTGATAAGCGGACTACACGTTGCAACATCGTTTGCCCTTGAATCATGGCCAGAGGTTTTCCTGGTAAACGAGTAGAAGCATAGCGGGCCGGAATTACAATGGCAGTGTGCATGGCAAAAATTATTCCAATGAAAAGGGCAATAATAGCCTAAATATTTGAGGCTTACTATAGTAGAATGAGGTCACAATAATTCGGAAAAACATCCGCTGAGTCCTGTGAACAAATACTATTTCTTAATCATATCCGGAGTCTACGTACGCGGCTTTTCCGTGAGGCTACGGGTGGTTGGCAGGATCTTTCGGATCCTGAGAATAGTTTTTCAGCAACGCATGGGAAGATTCAGGGAAAGCCTTTGAATAAGAGGATGAATTTTACCGGCTTATTGATTCAACGTTTCTCACACCGGATTTTAGATAAGGACATTGGTATGAAAAAATTAAATCTCTTCACAGCAGGGTTATCGCTGCTTGGCGCAACAAGTGCTATTGCAGACGATCATTCTTTAGCGAAATTAACAGATTTAGCAGGTGCATCTGGTTTTGAAAAGTCTGTTCGGGATGCGGTAAAGCAACAATGGCAGCAATCCATGAACAGTATTACAGTAGACGGAATGGGTAATTTAATTGGCCAATACAAAGGAAATCAGAAAGGTCCTAATGTCTTGTTAATGGCGCATATGGATGAAGTAGGATATATGATTGAATCAATTACTCCAGATGGCTTTATCAAAGTTATTCCTTTAGGCGGTATTCCATCTTCCGTAATTTTTGCACAGCGTTGGATGATATCCACGCCTAATGGACCTATTTTAGCTTATTCAGGGATGGACTCGACCCATCTTATTGATGAAGCCAAGAAAAATCAGTTGCCCTCGGGGAATGCTATTTTTCTTGATATCGGGGCAGAAACCAAAGAGCAGGCTGAAAGCAAATTCAATGTGCGTCCAGGATTGCAAGTGACTCCTGCAAGCCAATTTAGTTCTTTGAGTGAAAACCGCTTTTTAGCAAAGGCTCTTGACGATCGCTTGGGGCTGGCGCTTATTGGCGATGTTCTAGACTCTATAAAAAACCAGGATAAAGCTAATCAACTCTATGCAGCAGCAACCGTACAGGAAGAGGTGGGGCTACGTGGGGCAAGTACTGTATATCAAAGTACTCATCCCGATATTACCATTAATGTTGAGGTAGGTATTGCCGATGATTATCCTGTTTTAATTGCAAAACGCAAAGGCCGAATAGCCTTGGGTAAAGGTCCTACTTTATTTGTCTATGATCGCTCCATGATTCCTCATCAAGAACTACTTAACTGGATTTTAGATTTAGCAAAGAAAAATAATATTCAAGTGCAACTTGAGTCAGAAATGGGTTATGGTCAAGATGGCTCAAAAGTTCAAGGTTCAGGTTCAGGGGTTCCTAGTATCAATATCGGAGTTCCTATTCGCTATGCACATCAACAAGCTGGAATGTTTGATAAACGTGATTATGAGCAAGCAGTTAAATTAGTCAGTCTAATTGTGACCCATCTCAACCAACAAGTAGTGGATCAAATTAAAGCCGGTTAAGAAGGGTCATCACTCGTTTAACCTGGATAAAATGACTCATTACATTTTTTCTTTGCATTTCTGCAAATAATATTGTGCTGGTGAGTCATTTGGATTTTTTAGTACGATTTGCTCAAAGCAATTTGCCGCATCCGCAAATTTTTTTGCTTCATAATGCGTTACAGCGTCCTTAAAAAGAGTAGCTGAATCCTTTTTTAACTGCATTTCAGTGGGGGAGTTATGATTAAAAACTTCATAAATTTCTATAGATAAGCTTTTCCCTTTCACTTGGGTTAAACCTAAACTACGTAAATTGTATTTTTCTTTTTGTTTTAATTCTTCATAGGTCTGTTCACCAATGAGAAGCTCAATATTAAAACTTCTAGTTAATGATTCAAGTCGAGAAGCTATATTGACTGCATCACTAATGACACTGCAATCCATCCGTTTTTCAAAACCAACAGTGCCTACAATCAAATTACCGGTATTTATCCCAATTCCTACATTAATAGGTTTTAGGTTATCGCGAACTCGCGTGGCATTAAAACGATCTAAAGCCTCTAACATATCCAATGCCGCGGTCACAGCGTCATCGGCACTATTAAATAATGCCATAATGGCATCACCAATATATTTATCAATAAGGCCAGAATTTTTTAAAATAGCAGGATCTAAATAACTCATTAGTTCATTAAAAACCGTGAAAATTTCAACAGGCGCTAAACGTTCAGCAAGTGAAGTAAACGATTTTATATCCAAAAAGAGGACGGTCATGACTTTTTCAACACAATCGCCGAGCTTGATGTCTGCAATATTTTTACGATTTAGAACTTTCAAAAAATCTTGAGGGACAAAGCGTGCTACCGCAATTGCATTTTGCTGGATTTCAACTAACTTATTTATCAGTTCTTCATTTAAGGCTTTGACTCTTTGTTCAGCAATTTGTAATTCTTGAAAATACGAATTAGTCCGTACCATATAACGGACACGATATCCTAATAGCGTTGGATTAATTGGTTTGGTGGTAAAATCAGTAGCTCCTGCCTGAAAGGCTTTATTAATGGATTCATAATCTTCTAATCCAGTGACCATCATAATAGGAAGGAAAAGACAATCGGGTAATTTTCGAATCGCTGCACAGACTTCAAAACCATTCAGACCAGGCATTTCTACATCCAGCAAAATGGCATCAGGCTTCGAGGTTTTAAGTAAGGATAATGCGGCCTCACCATTTTCAGCTTGAATCACTGCAAAACCAACTTTAAGTAAGGCATTGCAGGTAATTAAGCGCATGGTGGCACTGTCATCCACCACCAAGACCACGGGATTTTCTTTTTCCATAAAAGAGCTACTCATGTTTTGTCGGACAAATTTTGGTTAAATAACTTGCAATCTGCTCTAACCCAATAACCTCATCTACAGCATCCAAGGACTGAGCTACAGCGCCCATTCCAAAAACGATGGAACTTTCCTGGTTTTGAATCAATGTATGTCCATGAGCTTTTTTTAATTCCAATAAACCTTCTGCACCATCATCACTCATTCCAGTTAATAGAATTCCAATCGCCTTATTTCCAGAAACTTTGGCAATAGAATGCAGCAATCGGGTAATCGAAGGACAAAAACCGGAGACTGGGGGGCCATCAACTAGTTTACATACTAATCGTTCATGAACACGTTCGATTTCCATATGCTTGTGTTCAGGGGCAACATATACTGTTCCTTTTTGTAATGGTTCATAATCAACCGCATTTTTCACTTGAAGAGGTGAGTTTTCTGCAAGCCATTGTGCAAATCCTCGAAGAAAGCCTGGACTCATATGTTGAACAATCATTATAGGTATTGGGAAATTAGAATCTAATTTCGAGAGAATGGTCTTTAATGCCATAGGACCGCCCACTGAAGCGCCTATTCCTAAAATTTCATAATTTAAGTTGTTCGTGTCTTCTGGGTTATGCTTTTTGCTTTCATCAAGAGGGGAATATTTTTTTAGTGGTTTTTTGATCACCCGAATATCAGAGAGGCTTCTTAGGGTATCAACAATGTGTTGACTGCTTTCTTCAAATGAAGGGGAGAATACATTAACGGGTTTCGCTAATGCAGTTAACGCACCTGCTTCAAGAATATGGAATGTGGCAGAGAGTGACTCATCATTCACCAGGGAGCTGATCACGACGATGGGGGTCGGATTTTGGGCCATAATAATGCGAGTGGCTTCGAGTCCATCCATAATCGGCATTTGAATATCCATCGTAATAAGATCAGGCTTTAATAGGGTAGTCAGGTCAATTGCTTCTTTTCCATTTTTGGCAACACCAATGACTTCCATATCTTTTTCAGATTCTATGATGTGTTGAATTAATGCAACTTCGGTGGGTGAGTCATCAACAATTAAAATTTTAATCATGGGTAATAGTTCACTATAGCAGCATTTTTCTAATAATCTCCGCGGAGTTTAAGACGAAATTAATTTGATTGCTGCCGGTTAGAGTAGCTCCGATAACACAAGGGATATGTATCAATGGCTCTTGCAACGGTTTAAGTACAATTTCCCTTTCACCAATAATTTCGTCGACAAGTAAGGCAATACGGTCTCCATTTTTTTTGATTACCACCACAGAGTTATGCTCTCTTTTATTCTGTTTGTTTTCACCAAGTTGCAGTACCTTAGACAATGAGCATAACAAAACTGGTTGTTCGTTGACAAGAACACTTGGGCTTCCTTCCACAATCATAATGTCTTGTTCTTTTAATAACATAATTGTTTCTACAGAGTTGGTAAGAATTACAAATATTTGCTCATTACAGGCAACCGTTAATCCTCGTTCCGTAGATAAGGTGAGTGGTACTCTCAGAAAAAAAGTGGTTCCTTTCCCCGGTTGGCTTTCAATGCTGACTTGGCCTTTTAGCCTAAGCAAGTTGGAACGTACGACGTCCAAACCAACGCCCCGTCCGGAAATATCAGTTGCAATTTCTCGAGTGGAAAAACCCGGTCGAAAAATGAGCTCGTAAATATCCTCTTTCTTGATGTTTTCAAGCTCAGATTGGGTAATTATTTTCTTTTGCAACGCGATGCGAATTACATCATCGGTTTTGATGCCGGCACCATCATCAATGATTTTAAATACAATTTGATTGTCTTCCTGATTGACATTGATGCGAATATTTCCTTGAGAGGATTTACTGGCCGCTTTACGGACTTCGGTTGGTTCGATACCATGATCGATTGCATTACGTAAAAGATGAACGATCGGATCCTTTAAACCATCGAGGATCATTTTATCAATTTTTACATCATTGGTATTTATTTCAAGATTCACTTGCTTATTTAATTCATGGGCTAAATCACGCACGATTCGAGGTAGATAACGTAATTGTGTGGTAACCGGAATCAGTCGCAAAGTGCGAATCTCATCCTGAAGCGCATTTAATAAAATGGATAATTCGCTAACCGGGATTCGCATTTCCCGTTGCATTAAACGCGTCGAATTATGAATTTCTGATAATTCTAAAAAACTGGTAGAAAACAACGAGTCCTCGGGTTCTTCTTTTTCTTGCGTAAAAACGTGTAGATTAGTCTTACTTTTTTTCCATGCTTGAACCAAATTTTCTATTTTAAAATTCATCTTCGTTAATTTGTTGTAATATTCTTCGATGACTATTTTTATGGCTTGAATTTCTTCGGTATAAACTGAAACTCGATCTAAATTTTGTAAAGAAACACGGATTGATTCAAATTCGGTGGTTTTTACTTGTCCCTCTGGAGATAGAGGCGCTTTTTTAACCATAGTAAATTCAGCACTCGATTCAGATAATGACATTTCTTCACTGGATAATTCAGTATGATGTTCGAGTTGCAGTAAATGATTTTTTAAATCGAACGATAGTGGTTTTTGTTCACTGAAACATTGCATGGCTTCATTCATATAATCGATCGATTGCAGACAAAGATTAATCAGGCTCGAAGAAATTCTTATACTCTTTTTTTGGATTGCGGCAAATAAAGTTTCGATATGATGTGCAATCTCACCAACATCGAGAGCCCCTATACCCCGAGAAGAACCTTTGATGTTATGAGCAATTCGAAAAAGTTCTTCCAATAAGCTCTTGGATTCCTCTGCAGATAAAGTTCCTTTTTCAAGTTGTAATAAACCATCAGTAATGGTGATTAAATTTTCCTGGAGTTCTAATTTGAATGTTTCAACTAGTTTTTTTATAAATTCATTATCTAAGGCTCTAGGCGTTGGTTTTCTAATTGAATCAGGTGAGGTAGGTGGTTCCTCTATACTTTGAGTTTCTTCAGTTTTTTCCGCATCGGAGAGCGCATGCTGTAACTGATACAATAATGCATGATGCTCCTCAGAAAGCGGTTGTTTTTCTATAAAATCATGAAGAATTTCACGCATTCCATCTACAGCACGAAATCCTAAATTAATTAATTCAAGGGAAACGTTCCTTGACGGTTCAAACAATTTCTCAATGTATTCAGCCATTTTCCCCAGATCATCGGCATCTAGAGAAAATGCAGAAACTTTAATGTTTCGTCCTGCGCGGGAAATTTCTTCCATCATAGGACTTAAATCACTCGATTCACTTTGTTCCATTTTTTTTAAGTGATCGGTGACCAGCGTCAGTAATGATTCAAGTTCTGCACTAAATGTCGCCAGTAATTCATCGTCTGGAGTCATATGGAGCTCCTAAACTTTATAGATATCTATATCTTCCTTTAGATGTTTGGCAATATCATCCAAATTATGGATAAAGGTCATCATTTCTTTAATTCCACTCGAAAAAGTAGATGTAGTTCGGTTGATTTCATTCATACTTTCAACAATTTGCTCAATTCCAACTGCTTCTTGACGAATGGCCACTTCAATGTGTTGGCTGGAAATGGATGCCTCATTAATCATTTTACTTAAAGCTTGGATAATGTGGCCTGCTTTTTCAACAAGTTTTATTCCTGAATCAAGAGTCGTGGCCCCTTCTTCGGTCACTGTAACTGCGCGTTCCGTAGTACGTCGAATGTCCTCAAGAATTTTTTGTACCTGTACGGTGGATTGCTCTGACTGTTCGGCAAGATTGCGTACCTCGGTTGCCACTGCTGCAAATCCTTTTCCAGCTTCACCCGCCTTGGATGCCTCGATGGATGCATTCAGGGCGAGCATTTTTGATTGTTGGGCAAGGGTATTAACTACGGAGGTAATGTCTCCGATTTGTTGCGTGTGAGTACTTAAATCAAGAATGGTTTGCGCGATTATCTTCATCTTTTCTTCTGAAACTTTTATACCCTGAATACTTTGCTCTACGGATTCACTACCCAGTTTTCCTTGTTCATAGGTATTTTTAGCCACTTCACGTAGTGTTTGTGCTTTAGTCATGGTTTGTTTTGAGCTTTTATCTATTTCTTCCAGGGAGGCACTGATTTCATTAATAGCAGACGCTTGTGAAGTAATACTTTCTGCTTGTTCATTTGCGGAGGTAAGTACCGTACCCACCATCGTGACTATATCATTGCTGACTTTAGTAATTTTTTTGGTGATAAATGCAAGTCCATCGGTCATCAAATTTAAATCCTTGCCAAGATCCTGCAATATATCGTCTTTATCTATTTCAAGACGCTCTCTAAGGTCACCTGAAGCCACTTTACTGCTATGTAACCGATATTTTTTCGATGAATTGACTAATTTTTCAAATAATTCTCGAGATTCCTCCTCTTTACGGCGAAGGATTTCCTCATTTTTCTTGATCGCCTCTTGCATTGTTTTTAACGATAAAAGCATTTTGCCTAATTTATCTGCCGTTCGTATTTGAATATCGATATCACGTTCACCGGCGGCGATGCGTTCGGCAATATTGATTGCATTATCCACTGGCTTTGCTATAGAACGCTGGGTGATATAAGGAACTGTTATCGTTAATAACACGGCAAGAATTAATAATGCATAAGCAGATGTTTTTAAGGAATTTAGGCTTTGATTTATTTCATCTGTATTCTTTTCGATTTCTTGCGATACGTATGCATACAAACCACCTGCTCGCTTACCTGTTTGTAAAGAATAAGAACCTAATATAATGTCGATCATTGCATTTTCGACATCTCTTGTTTTATTCCTACTATTTTCTACATTATTGGAATTATTGGGATCTCTCGGAGAATTGATAAAGGATTTCTGAATATCATAAAGAGGTATATATAATTCTTGCAATTTATCCCATTTAGTTTGTAATTTTTTATCTCCCAGGGAGTGCATTACCTGATCCCATCGGTCTCTAACTTCATTAATTTCGCCCCACAAACGGTCCAAATGTTCTTTGGAGCTAGGATCTCCCGTCATCGCCCAATGCTCGAGAAGGTCTTGGGTTTGATAAATTTGACTATCTAGAATTTCCGGTAAGTTTTCACGACGAATTTCCTGATTCAAGTAAACGACGTTATTTACTTTGGGTATCAAAAACAAAATAGATATAATTACAGGTAAACTAAGGGTCATGAAGCCAATTAACAAACGAGCGCGTACTGTAATAACAAATCGTTTATTCCCATTAGTTTCCATGAACCTCTCCTATCTTATATAAGCGCAGTTTAATTTCTTGACTCAAACTTGATATTAACGTTTCTACATTAATGATTGCCGTGGCGGCATGGTGTAATCCCAGAATATATTCTGGATGGGGCACATTCGGAGAGGATAATGGCTCAGCTAATTCACTGGGTAGATAAAGTTGGCTACCTTCGACGCGCTGAACAAGTAAGCCAAGAGTTATATTATTTGCCTGAATAACAATGATGAATTCATTCTGTTGTTCGCAACTTGGAATTGAATGATTTAAATGTAAAAATTTAAATAGGTCTACAACTGTAATCAGCGCCCCCCGCCAGTTGATTACCCCAGCAATAAAATGAGGAACGAAAGGGGCAGGAGCGATGCTTATATTACGTAACACTTCTTGAACGTATTGATAAGGGATCCCATAATGTTCATTTTGACCTAGGTTGAAGCGCACGAAAGTAATACCATGATTTTGGTTGGTATCGAGCTCAGGTTGGGCAAGTTGTTTTGCTCTGGTCTGCAGTATTTTAAGAGCTTCTTCATTTTTGGGTATTAATTCCGAAGCCTTTTTTTGTTCTTTAATCATCATTCAAAATCCTTGTTCGCTTCATCATTATTCTCCAGGGAAAAATAGATTGCACCATCATAATGAAAAGCAAGATTTGTCCCCATGGTAACTATAGGATCTGATGCGCCCAATAAAAGATAAGCCTTTTCAGACATGCATGCACTTATCTTTTGCATAATTTTTGTAACCAGTTCGTTATCAAAATAAATTAGCACATTGCGGCATAAGATTAAATCAACCTCATAGATTCCATTGATTATGGATGGATAAGTCTTATCACATAAGTTAAGGTATTTAAATTGCACCAAATCACGAATCTCAGGTGATAAAACATAAGAGCGCTCATTTTTTAGAAAATATCGTTGTAAGTATTTTTCTGGAATAGAGCGCATGGACCATTGCCCATATGTTCCTAAAATTGCTTTCTGAAGTGCGGCCTTATTTATATCAGTTCCTAATAAATAGAGGTCCCATGCATCAAGATTGGTTATGAGCTTTGCCAACAACATGGCAATGGTATATATTTCCTCACCTGAAGAACAACCGGCACTCCAAATTTTTAAAGTAGCTTCTTCTGCTTTTCGTTTTATCAATTGTGGGAGCAGTTTATGCTCAAGTAATTGCATTTGATTTTTGTCTCTAAAGAAGTAACTTTCACCCACTGTAATTGCTGCAACTAAATCCGCTAATAAAGACGAATTACTCGCACCGCTTTTCAATTGCTCTAAGTATTCCAGGGGTCGATAATTGAATTTAGTGCATGCGGCAGTAATGGTTTTTTCTAATTCTTGCGCTTGGTTTACATGAATTATAAGTCCATAACGGGAATGGATTAATTCCATAAATTCGGGTTCGAGTTTTTTTATGTCATCTAATATATTAGTGCTCATATTACTCATGATTCATAGCCATCTGGTTGAAATGGGTTAGTTGCAAAGCAAAAATCCAATCGATGTTGATTAACAGCGAAACCCCTGTTTCCAAAGTCACGGCACCCAAAAACGGTGAGTTATTACCCGTAAACTCTTCATGAATTTCAATTTGCTGTTCATCAATGGGGCTCAATTCAAGCATCTTATCAACAATCAAACCCACCTGATGTGTTCCATCGGAGCATAATAAAATGGGTATATTCAAAGGATAGGTTTCATTTCGGGTTAAACCCATAGCAATAGCCAAGTCAAGAATGGGTATGCATTTATTTTTAAGATTCATTAATCCAACAAAATAGTCTGGGCTGGTGGGCACGATTTCGAGCATAGGCAAAGGAAGAATTTTTTCTATGTAGCGTAAATCCATACAGGCTTGTATGTCTCGTAAAAGAAAATGCAGAACTGTAAGGTTCTTGGGGAGCACTTTATACATTCCTTCTTTTATAATACAACGCTATTTATCGTGTCTCTATAGCGTAGGTGATAATGGGGTAAAAAAAATTATTAATTCCATTTTATAGTTATAGACCTAATAGGGTTGATGCACAAGACGTACTCTATGTGTTTTAAATGTAGCCTGAAAAAGGAAGATCCATCACTCGAACGTATCGTACTCATACGTCCAAGTGAGGTTTATAAAGGGTTATGCGCTATAGCCAATTTTTTACATCAAAATCCCAAAATGGATCTAGGTTTCTTTATGAGTGGCAAAATAATTTAAATCCAACTCGCGGGCTGCTTTCACATCATCTAACCGTTTGACGGGCAAGGTATGGGGGGCATTTTTAACCAACTCAGGGTTTGTGGCTGCTTCTTCCCTAATGCTTTTCATAACCCGCACAAAATGATCTAATTCTTCTTTGCTCTCCGTTTCCGTAGGTTCAATCAAAAGACATTCGGGAATGAGTAAAGGGAAATAAGTTGTGGGGGCATGCACGCCATAATCCAACATCCTTTTAGCAAAATCCATTGCAGTAATGCCATATGTTTTCTTTTCTGGACTTAAAGTAATAATAAATTCATGAGAGGCGCGTCGCTGCGGATAGGCTGCAGTAAATCCTACTTTAGTTAATTCTTTAAGTAGATAATTTGCATTAAGCGTCGCATATTCTGAAACACGAAGTAAACCTTCTTTACCCAGCACTCTCATATAAAAATAAGCACGCAGTAAAATACCTGCATTCCCCATAAAACAAGACAGGCGTCCAATACTTTGTGGGTAGTCTTGCCGGGTTGCCCATTGATATCCCGAATCGGTTTTTTTCACTATCGGTAAGGGTATGAACGGAAGCAGACGCTTACCTACCGCTACTGGACCAGCACCAGGTCCGCCCCCACCGTGTGGGGTTGCAAAGGTTTTATGCAGGTTTAAATGCATCACATCAAAGCCCATATCACCGGGTCGTACTTTTCCTAAAATTGCATTAAGATTAGCGCCATCGTAATACAATAATCCCCCAGCTTGGTGAACAAGAGCCGCTATCTCTTTAATTTGACGCATAAATAAACCCAAAGTAGAGGGGTTAGTTAGCATGATGCCGGCTGTTCTGGGGCCCAGCTTGCTTTTTAATTCTTCTAAATCGATGTCGCCATCCGCAGCAGTGGGGATTTCAACAATCTTAAAACCACACATGACTGCAGAGGCTGGATTGGTACCATGGGCAGCATCGGGAATCAGCATTTCATCGCGTGCTGTATCGCCTCGAGATTGATGATAAGCTTTTATCATTGCAACGCCAGCAAATTCTCCTTGTGAGCCTGCCATTGCTGTTAAAGATACCCCAGCCATCCCTGTAATTTCAGCAATATATTCTTGCAAGCGATACAAAGGCTCTAAAAAACCTTGGCTGTTATCTTCAGTCGCTAGAGGGTGGCGATTGAGAAAGTTGGGTATGGATGCGGCTTTGTGAACCCCTCGGGGATTATATTTCATGGTGCAGGAACCCAAAGGATAAAAATTGCTATCGATCGAGAAGTTTTTATGAGACAAACGTGTGAAATGTCTAACTACTTGCAACTCGGAACATGCCGGCATTTTGGGGGGCGTTTTTCGCTGCAATTCAGCAGGAATGGCGTATTTACTGGCTGAAATTTTTGGCGCTTGCGCTGTTGCCTGACAGTCTTTTTTAGATAATTCAAAAATCAACATAATTTGCCTTCCATTTTTTGAATAAATTCTTTAAGTTCAGCTCGATGATTGACAGGGGTAAATTCAATAAATTGATACTCCGCAATTTCCGCCAAATAATACGGATCCTCTTTGAATATAGATTCAAGATAGGCGCGATCATTTGTGGCTGCAATGATAATTCCACCTGTTCGAGGTTTCATAGGACCTGAAACCAGTAATAAACCCTGCTTATAGTAGTAATCAAGAAACTCTCGATGTGCTTGTAGGTATTTATCTACTTCAATTAGAGGAACTAAGTAGGTTAACTGAATTACAAACATGAGTCACCTCGTTGGGACAGGATGGATTTCAAGGTTCGGACAAAAAGTGCAATTTCCTCTGCAGTACGCATTTCCGTAGCACAGACTAAAAGGGTATTTTTCAGTTGAGGATAATGAATTCCTGGGGTATAACCACCAGTAATACCTGCTTGGGCTAATTGTTCTAACACGTGCTCTACTGGTTGGTTGAGCTTAAGTACTGCTTCATGAAAATAAGGGGCAGAAAAAACCTGTTCTACACCTTCAATTTGGGTTAAAGCATCTACTAACTCATGAGTATTCTGATGGCATTGACTTGCAACCTGGCGTAATCCTTCAGCGCCCAAAAGGCTCATATGGATTGTCGCGGCGGTCACTAATAAACCTTGGTTAGTACAAATATTTGAGGTGGCCTTAGCCCGACGTATATGCTGTTCCCGTGCTTGCAAGGTTAAAGTAAATCCTCTTTTTCCATCTTTATCCAAAGTACAGCCGATAATTCGACCAGGCATTTGGCGTACATGAGCCATGCGGGTGCTTAAAAACCCAAAATAGGGACCGCCCGATGCCATAGGACAGCCTAGAGGTTGGCCTTCACCACAGCTAATATCAACACCATGTTTTCCCCATGAACCTGGCGGCTTTAACAAGGCAAGTGAGACAGGATTAACGCAGGCAATACTAATAATTTTATTATGATGGGCCCAATCGCTGAGCTCATCAACGTGTTCCAAACATCCAAAAAAGTTGGGTTGCGCAATAACCAAGGCAGTAATATCTTCTCCTGCATATCCTTCTAATGCGGAAAGAGGGGTAATCCCTTGTTTTTCATCAAAGGCCAATGTGAGCACTTCAATATGCTGGTTTCGCAGGATGGTCTCAATGGTTTCACGATAGAAGGGGTGAATTGTCCCAGGGATTAACACACGACTGGTTTTACTGTGCTTATTCACTCGGACAGCCATTAAAATAGCTTCGGCTAATGCGGTGGCGCCATCATACATCGATGCATTGGATACATCCATACCGGTTAATTCACAGATCATGGTTTGGTATTCGTATAACAACTGCAAAGTACCTTGACTGGCTTCGGCTTGGTAGGGAGTGTATGCGGTTAAGAACTCGCCACGAGAAGCGATATCCCACACTGCTGCAGGTATATGATGCTCATAGCATCCTGCGCCCATAAAACAGATTCCATTTTTATTTTTATTAGCCAGATTGTTTGCTTCTTTGAGCATATCCATTTCATTGATACCCGCAGGTATATTTTGAAACCCTGCATATTGCAAAGACGATGGAATTTCATCAAATAGGGTTTGAGTATCTCGAACCCCAATGGAATCAAGCATGGCTTTGCTATCTTCGGGAGTGTGTGGGATATAAGGCATAATTAATGCTCCTCAGCGATCTCATTTTGATATTGTTCCGCAGTCAATAAACTATTAATTTCGTCTGGATGACTGGGCTTCATTTTGACAAGCCAACCCGCTGCATAGGGTTCAGAATTAACAAGAGCTGGATTTTCGACTACTACTTCATTGATGGCAGTAACGATACCACTCACGGGTGCATAAAAATCAGAGGCAGCTTTTACTGATTCAACTACACCAAGTTCTTCTCCTGCACTTACTTCATCACCAATTTCAGGCAACTCAACAAAAACCATATCACCCAATAATTGTTGGGCATGGTCGGTAATGCCCACGGTTACTTCATTTTGATCTTCTTTTATCCATTCATGGGTATTTGTGAATTTTAACTCATTCATTGCATTGTCCTTATTTAATTCTATAGCACTGAAGTCAAATTAAATCTAGAAATCTACAAAGTTACGAGAAAACTCGATCCTTTTTTGCATTCAGACTATACGTTTTTATTTTTACTTAACTGGATCCGATGTTTTAAATCGCTTTTCCTGATTTAACAAAACGCGGTTTTCCAACTTTTGCAGGAACTAATTTTCCGCGAATATCAACCATTACCTCTTCACCTGTTTCAGCTGGAACTCTCGCCAAGGCGATAGATTTTTCCAGTGTAGGTGAGTAGCTCCCACTAGTAATAATTCCATCAGCACAACCTGGGATTATTACTTTTTGTCCATTGCGCATTATACCTTTATCTAATAAAGTGAGCCCCACCATTTTTCGTTTTATTCCAATTTGTTTTTGGGAAAATAAAGCTCCCATCCCAATAAAATCACGATCGGCGGGTTCCCATTTAATAGTCCAACCGAGTCCTGATTCTAAGGGGCTGGTGGTAGTGTCCATATCTTGCCCATAAAGAAGCATTCCTGCTTCCAAGCGAAGGGTGTCGCGGGCACCTAATCCACAAGGATGAATACCAGCCTGCATTAAATCATTCCATAGTTGGATAATGAATTCTTGCGGGGCAATGATTTCAAATCCATCCTCTCCCGTATATCCAGTGCGAGCAAAAAACCATTGTTCCACATCCACGCATTCGAAACTTGTTAAAGTAGAAACGGCATCAATTTGTGCAGGAGTAAGAATTTTTTTTGTTTTTTCTATCGCGTTAGGTCCTTGCACGGCAATCATTGCCAATTCTCTTCGTTCCTGTAAACCAACGGCAAAGCCTTCACTTTTTTGGCGAATCCAGGCTAAATCATCTTGTCGGGTTGCCGAGTTCAGAACCACTCTGTAATTATCAGAAGCGCGTTGGTAGACGATCAGATCGTCAATAATTCCACCATGTTCATTACACATACAACTGTAAAGTGCTTTTCCGTTGTGTTCAAGCTGGTCCACATCATTGGTTAAAAGTTTACGTAAGAATTGACGGCCACCGGCACCAAGAATGTCAACAATAGTCATATGCGATACATCGAACATGCCCGCATCTTTACGAACATAGTGGTGCTCATTAAGCTGAGAACCATAATGCAAAGGCATTTCCCAGCCATGGAAATCAACCATTTTGGCGCCACAAGCTTGATGTGTGGCATGGAGAGGGGTTTTAGCAATCATTGTACGTCCTTTTTTCAATCACCTTAGTGTGGGTGATTATACCTATTGCGATATATACTGTATATTCCATACAGCATATTTATTAGGACTACTTTAATGACTGGGCTAAATATTTGGCGTTGGATGTTGGATTTAGGATGGTTAGTATTCCTCCTAATACTCCTCCGGCATTTTTGGCGTGATAGACAAGTATTGGTACAAGCACAATCGTGGCTAAAAGTTAAAGGTTATATTACTAAATGCGACTGGACTAAAGTAGGTCATAGTGTTTGGCCTAAAATTGAATATACTTATCAAGTTGATGACAAAGATTTAACGGGAGAATATTTGTTTTTAGATACAGCCCATAACAATCCTAATAGTAAATATTCCCGTGGCATTGCTTATAAAGCGGCTGTTGCTTTTCAAGAAAATACGGCAATTGATATCTATTATAATCCCAATGACCCTGAGGAGTCTGCTCTAGATGTAACCATGCCAAGCAAATTAAATATGATTTTGATTTTGATTGGCATGTTAATCCTTATGCATCTAGGACTTATGGTTTGGCGTTATTTGGGTTAGGCTGACTTGCTGCTGGGGTATTGGATGCAGGGGTAGTAGCTGGCATTGAATCACTGTCTTCTTCAACATCACATTTACAAGGTTGTTTGGTTACTACGGATTGTAAACTGGTGATGGTATATCCCCGCACTCCTTGTCCTGATGGCGCAACCATAAAATTAATCGTTACCTTCAAATGTTGACGTTGTTGGTATTGTGGATTTTGATACGCTACGATAAGCCCCATTGTTGCTTTCCAATGTGTTGGGTCGATATTGGTGATTACCGGGGGGGCAGTAGCTACGGCACTCACATTATAGAGATTTTTTTGGACATCCTCTGGTAATTTGGAGGCATTTAACGCCTTGCTGTAGGATATCCAGGCGTCCGCTGCAAAGTACTTAGCTATTTTCTTCTGATCTTCAAGGTAATTTTTATAGCTATAAGTATAGGTGGCTACGATTGCCTCATTAACCCAGACGGATAATTGGGCGGGCTCTGGTTGTGCATAGCTAAATTGGAAAAAAATTGATAAGAAAATAAAGACTAATTTCTTGTTCATAAGCATATCCCTTTTACAATAAAAAGTAGAGTGTAGTTTAATTACTAAGTTAAGAATATGTTCCTCTTGTTCCTCTTCCCTCCCGCGAGATCGAGCTACTGAGCCTTAGATTCTTTGTTTCAAAGCACATGTCACGTTAGGGATAGGCTCAACTTAGTGCATTAAGGTGTAGCCAATTATCGGATGATTTCTTAAATTCCCAATGATCTTGTTTTATAGTGTAGCTCATTCAATACACATAAAAAATCCCCGGCTGCTGCCGGGGCAAATTGGATGTTTAGATAATGAAATCTAAACACTGCTCCGCTTAAGAGGGGGTAAAGCGAAGCTAAGCATTCGGGGGAAATGCTCACTATATTAGACACGGAAA
This sequence comes from Legionella sp. PC997, assembly GCF_014109825.1. NCBI lineage: Bacteria > Pseudomonadati > Pseudomonadota > Gammaproteobacteria > Legionellales > Legionellaceae > Legionella > Legionella sp. PC997. The sequence goes on along the minus strand of NZ_CP059576.1, from coordinate 3,597,986 downwards.
TTTTTGAAAAGTTCAATTTTTGTGCAAATTATTTCATTTTAAAGAAAGCAAAAAACTAATTTATTGAATATTAGTACAATTCACGAATTCATTACGTTTGCTGCAGGTGACTTTTTTATCTTTCAGCACAACACTCTCCTTTTTAATCAGAAGAAAGGTTTATATTAACGGCTTTAATCTATCGGACAAGCTGTCTTTATGATATTTTACTATCCTGAAACAAGCAGCTGTTCCCGTATCAATTTAAAATTATTCCAGGGCGGAAAATTTTGCGAGGTATTGGCGTATATTTGGCCCTTGAGTTTCATTTTTTTTTTCAATTATTATACTGCGTGATTAATCAGTTGCAGAGTGTATTTTGGGTGTCGACAAAGTTATTGAGGAGGCATTGTGCGCGAAAGTCGGTTCTACTTTGCTAATCCTGATAGATTTGGCCGATATGTAAATCGTTGGGATTTGTTGCTCATTGTTCTTATTTTTTCCATATTGTTCTTTTTAGGTTGGGCCGGTTCGCAAATGGCCACTCCCTATCAATTGGGAGAGCAGATACCCATTTCATTAGATCCTGCCAATCTTCCTTTTTATGCATTGCGTACGGTACTTCGTATGTTTATTGCCTTGTTTTTTTCGATTATTTTTACGTTTACGATAGGACTTTGGGCTGCAAAAAATCGGCGTGCAGAACAAATCATTATTCCTGCGATTGATATTTTACAATCTATCCCGGTTTTAAGTTTTCTATCGATTACAGTAACCGGATTCATCCGCTTGTTTCCTAACAGTTTGCTAGGACCTGAATGTGCATCCATTTTTGCTATCTTTTGTGCACAAGTATGGAATATGACGTTTGGTTTTTATCAGTCCTTAAAAACATTACCCCATGATTTACAAGAAGTGTCTTCTATGTTTCGACTTTCGGCCTGGCAACGCTTTTGGAAATTGGAAGTGCCTTTTTCCATGTCGAGTTTGTTGTGGAACATGATGGTTTCTATGTCTGCTAGCTGGTTCTTTGTGGTTTTGTCTGAAGCGATCTCAGTAGCGCATCAAGACATTCGATTACCGGGCGTAGGGTCTTATATTGCCTTGGCAATTCAGCAACGAGATTTACATGCGGTGGGTTATGCTATTTTAGCAATGATGATTGTTATATTTTTATACGATCAAATCTTTTTTCGTCCTCTAATTGCCTGGTCTGAAAAGTTTAAAACAGAGCCCTCCCATGATGGAGCGGAATATCAATCTTGGCTCGTGGATTGGATTCGTGGCAGTAGACTAATGAAGCAGTTTGCTGAAGTCCTTGGCATTTTTTCCGATCATTTTGTCAATGCGCGTTGGCTGAGAATCAATGAGACAAAAATAATAAGGGAAATTGACTTTAAAAAGCAGAAGCGTCTCGATCGACTTTGGAGCATTTTAGTTTTAATTAGCGTTTGTGCTGGAGCATGGTTCTTATTGCGCTTTATTCTTGCAGAATTGAAAGTGAGCGATATTTTGCATGTGTTTTTGCTGGGAGCAGCAACCGGGGCTAGGGTGCTTTCTATGATATTTCTTAGCTCCTTAGTTTGGATTCCAGTAGGCGTGTGGATTGGTCTAAGGCCAAGAATTGCACAAAAAATACAGCCAGTGATTCAATTTGTAGCAGCATTCCCTGCAAATTTATTCTATCCTTTATTTGTGATAGCTATCGTAGCGTTTCATTTAAATGTAGAACTATGGGTGACTCCACTCATGATTCTTGGAACTCAATGGTATATTTTATTTAATGTGATTGCAGGAGCATCGACTATTCCGCGAGAACTCTATCTTGCTGCAGACAATTTTGGCTTGAAGGGGTGGCTCTGGTGGAAAAGGTTAGCATTGCCTGGCATTTTTCCTTTTTATATTACGGGCGCCATCACAGCTGCGGGTGGTGCATGGAATGCGAGCATTGTGGCAGAGTTCGTGAGTTGGGGGAATACTACCCTTAGAGCTACAGGTTTGGGAGAATACATCCAAGCCAGCACGGCAACGGGAGACTTTCCAAAAATTGCTTTAGGTACTGCAATGATGTGTTTGTATGTACTTACTTTTAACCATTTGATTTGGCGTCCGCTCTATCGCTTGGCGGAAGAACGTTTTAACCTTAATTAAAGATACTTATGTCTGAAACCATTATTGCAATAGAAAGCTTACGCAAGTCTTTTAAAAAAGCAGCAGAACAAGATTTGCTTGTGCTTGAGGATGTGAACTTTAAGCTTCAAGAAGGCGAAATCGTTGCCTTATTAGGTAAATCCGGTTCAGGGAAGTCAACTTTGTTGCGTATTATTGCAGGTCTTATAGCCCCCACTGGTGGAACCGTAACTTATAGGGGTAAACCGGTCACCAGTCCTGTCGCTGGGATTGCAATGGTTTTCCAGTCGTTTGCCTTAATGCCTTGGCTTACCGTATTGGAAAATGTAGAGCTTGGACTAGAGGCTCAAGGAGTAAGTCGGGATGAGCGCAGGCATCGAGCCATTGAAGCGATTGATATTATTGGTCTTGATGGTTTTGAATCGGCGTTTCCAAAGGAACTTTCCGGTGGGATGCGTCAACGGGTTGGTTTTGCGCGAGCCTTAGTCATTAATCCCGATGTTTTATTGATGGATGAGCCTTTTTCCGCCCTTGACGTACTTACCGCGGAAAACTTGAAGTCTGACTTGTTGGAATTATGGGCAGAAAAGAAAACCAATACCAATGGGATTTTATTAGTGACTCATAATATTGAAGAAGCTGCTACATTAGCTGACAGAATAGTAATTTTTGGGAATGATCCAGGGTACATCCGCGCCGAATTACCTGTTACCTTACCGCAGCCACGAGATCCTGAGTCACCTGAGTTTCGAGCTTTGGTTGATAAAATTTATACATTAATGACGACTGGGCCTAAAGAAAAAGCAAAACGAGCCCAAAGAGAGCGACAAATCGGTTTAGGATACCGATTACCCGATGTAGAACCTTCGGAACTTACTGGCTTGATTGAGACGATGACCTCTTTTGAAGAGCGTATTGATCTACCAGAGCTTGCAGATGAGTTGATGATGAATATTGATGACCTATTTCCCATACTTGAAACATTGGAAATATTAGGTTTCGCTAAAGTTTCTGCAGGAGATATCCAATTAAGCGACTTAGGAAAGCAATTTGCTGAAGCTGATCTTCAAGAGCGTAAACAATTATTCGCGCAAAGATTATTGGAAAAGGTACCTCTTGCCCGTTACATCCGCCGAGTATTAGATGAAAAAGTAGGACATAGAGTTTCTGAAGAACGTTTTTTGAGTAAGCTTGAAGATTATCTAAGTGAAAAAGAAGCCGACCGTGTATTACGTACCATGATTGACTGGGGACGTTATGCTGAGATTTTTGCTTATGATTTCAATACCGGAATTTTAAGTTTGGAAAATCCAGGTAAGGGAGCATAAAAGATTTAAAGTGTTAATCCAAACCGTTTCATTAAATTCCTCCTTGGGGGCAATGACCACTTAAATTAGAGCGAATAGTTTGTTATTATTTGTGCAGATTTGATCCAAGGAGGGGTTGTTAGCATGGAACGCAAACAAGAGTATGACGAGCATTTCAAAATAATTCTTCTAGGGAATAACGCCGTTGGTAAATCATGCTTGGTGCAGGCGTATTGTGGGGGTTCTCTCTATAGTTATGATACCTACATGGACACTATGGGTGTTGACCAAGAAATAAAATGGATTAAGTTGTTCAATAAAAAAGTCCAATTACGCATCTGGGATGCCTCAGGTACGCCTAAATTACAGGAAATCGTTGGTTCTTATTTTCGATCGGTTGATGGAGCGCTAGTCTGCTTTGATTTAACTAATAAAACTTCTTTGCAGCACACGAAAGACTACGTAGCTCGTTTAAGAGTAACCAAGCAAAATCTTCCAATGATTCTTGTCGGTTGCAAAGCGGACATAGAGAAACGAAGAGAGGTAAGCTCCACGCAAGCAAAGGGATTAGCTGATGAGCTGGGCCTTGAGTATTTAGAAGTTTCCTCTCGTAATAAAATGAATGTCGAGCAACTTTTTTACCACATAACACTTCGCATATATCTAGCCAAACATTTAAATAAGATTAAGCCACTCCTGGATGAATTCTTTAATAATTATTTAAAACTCACCAACCCTAATCGTACCCACTTGTTTACGGAGAAGCACCAGAACCTGGTTTTAAAAGGAGAAACAAGGGCAGAGTACAACGCTCAGTTTGAAAAATTGTTCGCTTCTACAAATGTAGATGAAGTAATCGAGTTTTGTAGAACAACATTAGATCTCATGGAACAGGCCAATAACTTCTATAAACAAGATAGCCCTGTTTTAAGTACTTTTCTCACTAGCCCACTTGCAAGCATCTTCAAGGAAATATTGGAGGTTGTAAGTACTATGTTAAGTGACATGATGGGATTTGTCGCTGCACGAGAATTGATATATCAGAAAAAATCCATCGAGCACGCGTTTTAACGTTTCACGTGAAGCATTGTCTCTATCTTTATTCCAATTTCTGCTGACTAAGCACTGTAGCCTGAAACGTAGTGGAAACCAGGAATACTGAGTGTGCATGGGTTTTCGGCCTGGGTTGCGGCTTGTGCGTTCACCCAGGCATTTGCAGGTTTATAATAGCCAGCTTATTAAGCAGATTTTCGCGTGAGATAATTCAATAGTTCTAATAAACGCTCTGGACTACCAGCCATTCGTAAGTCCGTTTTATACTTATTATTTACCACAAAGGCAGGCACTGCATTAATCTGATAAGCGCCCATGAGGCTCATTCCATTTTGAACACGCATATCAATGGTTGGTGAGTTTTCAAACGCACTTTTCGCGATTTCTTTATCCACTCCTTGAGCAACAAAAAAACTGATCATAGCTTGTTTGGAGTCGAGGGGCTTTCTTTCTTCTTGGATGGCTTTAAACAGTAAGGGCGTCATTTTATCAGAAAGTGCAAGGGTTTTTGCAGTATAATACGCTTTAGCATAGAGCTCCCATGATGGTTTAAATACTACGGGAACACGTTCGAATTGAATGTAATTGCCCATTTTACTAACCCAAGAATTGAGAGGTGCTTCTATTTTGTAACACCAGGGGCAGCCATAACTGAAAAATTCTTCAATAATGGGCGCTTTATTTTTATTATTCATTACGTTTGGATTGGTAACAATTTGATAGTCCTTCCCCTCAACAAATGATGCAGCCAGGGCCATTGCTGGTAAAAGAAAGAATACAGCGATTAATTTTTTTAACATAATTTAGTTTCCTAATGTAACCCTTCAATATAATGTGCGACTGCTTCCATATCTTCTTGGCTCATTCTACTGCTAATATCTTGCATGATATGGTTTAAATCATTCTTCCTCTTCCCGTCTTTAAATGCATTTAATTGCAACACGGTATAAGCAGCATGTTGGCCAGACAGTATGGGGAAGCCAGCTTGAGCATTGCCCGTACCCTTGGGACCATGGCAGGCGATGCATGCCGTTATCCTTTTTGCAAAATCTCCTCCACGGTAGATTTGTTCACCCCGTGTAAGAAATTCTTTAGGTGTACTGCCCTTAGCAAGAGGCATTTTAGCATAATATGCTGCCAAGTCATCCATATCCTGTTTACTAAGGGTAGCAACAAGCGCATTCATCGTTGGTGCGTTACGTAACGCACTATCTTTCATATCGTTGAGTTGCTTTATAAAGTATTTGGGATGTTGTCCTGCGATATTAGGCCAGTCGGGATTTGGACTATTACCTTGTTGTCCATGGCATGCGGAACAAACTACCGCTTTGTTGGGTGCAGATAAGGTATTTTCTTGAGCAAAAAGAACTAATGGAAAGCAAAGGATAAAAGTGAGTACAAATTTTTTCATCGATTTCTCATAATAAATTTACCAAGTAATGGTACACTGCCTTGGTTGAATCCCAAAATATTATAATTCTTATGTTGGAAAATCCTTATTCTAAAGCTGTTTTTTTAAAAAGTGCTGCCCGTGTGCCTCAGTTACCTGAGGACTCCGGATATGAAGTTGCTTTTGCTGGACGTTCAAATGCTGGAAAATCAAGTGCTTTGAATTGTCTCACTGGCATCAAAAATTTGGCACGCACCAGTAAAACACCCGGTCGAACCCAATTAATTAACTTATTTGGCATCGATGAAACGCGTCGCCTTGTTGATTTACCAGGCTATGGGTATGCGAAAGTCGCTTTGCAAGTGAAAATGGACTGGCAAAAAAATTTGGCGCATTATCTTGAAGTCAGGCAAAGCTTAAAAGGTTTGATTTTATTGATGGATATTCGTCATCCCTTGAAAGATTTAGATGTAATGATGGTCGATTGGGCATTAAACCGGGAGCTACCAGTCCATATTTTATTGACTAAATCCGACAAATTAAGCCGTAGTGAAGTAAAAAATACCTTAGCCAAAGTGCGTAAACATTATGAATTGGCAACCCATTTGATAACCGTTCAATCTTTTTCATCTTCAAAAAAGGAAGGGGTGGGGGAATTGATTGCTTTGTTAAATCAATGGTTTGATTTATCGTCAGGATGAAGTAAGGTAGACAAGACATATTGTGATCAAAGGACTTTCCGGGGTTTTGTTTAACTCCAGGAACAAATATGTTTTTTTCGAAAAATAAGCACGAATCGATAGGACGATTTGAGGTGATACGGCGACCTAAGTCGCATTAATGTTAAAAGGGATTTTAATGTTACGAGGTGACCGATTTTTTAAAAATTCTAGAGCGAAAACGGACTCTTGCAAACAAGAGCAAGAAAGTCCAGCAATTGAATGTCTTCCTAATGAAATGCTACTCCCGATTTGTCAAAACCTTGCGACTAACCTCCCCGATAAATACAACATGTCCCTAGTTTGCAAATGGTTTCGAGAGGTCAATGAAGATCATTCCGTGAGTAAACATTTAACACATGATATCAATTTGATTATTGATTCCTTGTTACATGATTTGTATCGATTTATGGTTAAGCAAAGATCCACTGGTTCTGAACTGCTCTGTGTTGATAAAGAGCTGGTACATTCAATTGAGTGTCTTAAAAAACAACTCGCCGCGGTTATGAAGGCTCGGTCCTTTGAAAAAATTGATAATACAACACTGGATATTTTTTCAAATGGTAATACGAAAGTAATTGAATCAAATTCACTTCTTAAATACGGGGGGTTGCTGCCCTATGTTATTGATAGCGTAGAAAGTTTTCAATTTCTTACTGCTACTGTTGGTAAAAGTCAGCGAAATGCAATTGAAATGATCTTTAAATCGACTAAATTAAGTGAAAAAAATGACCTAACAACGCGTCTCCATTTAATGTTACGTATTTATGCGGAATTAAAAAACAAAAACAACCTAACTGATAAATATCAGGAGTACAAAGAAATCCTAACTAAAACCAGTGCAAAACTCGCAGCGTCACTGTCAAAAGAGCATCACATAATCGCTATGCAAATGATGAAAGATGGAGTGAAGTTATCCGAAGAAATCTATTTAGATAATCTAGCTAATACTTTTATGGCAGTGAGTAGGGGATTACACGAGCAGTTAGGTGATGATGCAAGCTATGACATTTCTTCAGCATCACCCTGCAGATAGTTTCACCTCATCCCATAAATTTATAGGCTGAGGTGAAACGATATGTGTTCGAGTTATCACTTAATTTCAGCATGTTCCAGTACTTTTTGTGCTTGAGTCGCGCGGTAATTTTTAATCGCTTCGCGATATACAGGATACTGATTGCCGAGGATTGTTACTGCCAAAATAGCCGCATTAATAGCGCCTGCTTTGCCCACTGCAAGGGTTCCTACCGGAATTCCCGCTGGCATTTGGACTATGGATAAAAGCGCATCAAGACCATTAGTGAATGTTGAGGAGGGCATGGGCACACCTAGAACAGGTATTAGTGTTTTAGCTGCTACAACCCCGGGTAAATGAGCCGCACCACCTGCTGCAGCGATAAAAATTTCTACGCCACGTTCTTCTGCGGATTTGAGATACTCAAATAACGCATCTGGGGTACGATGTGCAGATAAAGCGCGAACTTCGTGAGGAATGTTAAATTGTTCCAGAGTTCGGCTGGTTTCTTCCATAATGGTCCAATCAGATTTTGAGCCCATAAGTATTGATACAAGTATTTTAGACATAATTTCCCTCGTTAATTATTTATCATCTTAGTAGGTGTAGCTTGGCATCCAAGTAAACTCCGACTATCGGAATTAGCAATCATCTGTATCGCTTCAATCAAGGCTAATCCTTCGAGTTCTTGCACCCTAGCTTTCAAAAGTTCAGCAGTATCGCCTGGAAAAACGGGACATTTTTTCTGCAAAATAATTGGTCCTGCATCGACTTGTTCGGTAACAAAGTGAACAGTGCAACCGGTTTCAGTATCAGCTTCATCTAAAACAGATTGATGGACATCAAGATTCATCAGCCCTGCATGAGCTGGCAGTAAAGACGGGTGAATATTGATTATTTTATTTTCCCATTGGGAGACGAATTCAGCGGATAAAATGCGCATATAACCAATTAAAACAATCAATTCTATTTGATGTTGTTTGAGTATCGCAGACAGATAATTATCAAATTCCGTACGACTGAGTCCTTGAGGATTGGCGAACATGGATTGAATTCCAAAGTTTGCCGCTTTTTCCAAAATGAGCGCATCCTCTTTGTTGCTCAAAACCAGCTCGATTGATGCCGCTAAATGGTGTTGTTCTATTGCAGCAACCAGTGCATTAAGGTTAGTACCTCGGGTTGAACCAAGTACGGCGATGCGAATCATAATGCGCGTATCCTTTGCATATGGTCAATTCGTTGTTGAATTAGTTGCTTAGTTCCTATGTCCTGACGATGAAATAAAGGACCTTCAATCAATGAAATTTCCTTTTCAGCGTTTTGCTCTGCAGCAAAAATTGAATCGGCAATTCCTACATAAGCCGCAGTGCGTGAACCTTCAGCAAGGATTTGATCATCTACCTGATTTACGGATGAAAGGTATAAATGATCTTGACAGGTGACTTTTGAAAACTCTACGACAAAGTTTTTCTTAGGTGCATCAGGATAACCTTCAGGGACTGCATATTTACACACAGTGGCTTGTTTAGAAAACTTAACGTTTTCTTCAGCAAGAGTACCGTTTACCATGGCTTGGCATAGGGCAACAAAATCTGACTCCAGAATTGATAATACATTTAAGGCCTCCGGATCGCCAAAGCGTGCGTTGAATTCGATAACATAAATCCCACTTTTAGTTGCAATAAAACTGCCATATAAAATGCCAATATAGGATTCACCGCATTCCGTAGATAGGGCCTTAAAGACGGCGTTATTAATCGCCAAGGCTTCATGAACATCATGTACAGTCAAGAAAGGTAATCGATGGTCGTTATCGGAGTAACTTCCCATACCACCCGTATTGGGTCCTTTATCGCCGTTATAAGCACGTTTATGGTCTTGCACCAAAGGCATAGGAACCAGCTTCTTGCCATCAGCGAAACACATGAAGGAAAATTCCTGCCCAATCAATTTTTCTTCGATAAGAATAGTCTGCTTTTTATCAAGAATTTCCTGACAAAAATCCAAAGCTTCAGCAATTGAATGTAGGTGATCTCCAGCAACTTTAACCCCTTTTCCACCCATTAATCCATTTGCTTTAATAACGTAATTGCCTTCACCAAGTTCATTGAGAAAAGTCTCAATCTCATCGAGGTGGGTAAATTTTTTATAACGTGGTAAACCGGCTATATGATGCTTTAGCATCAGATCGCGTGCGAACTCTTTAGAGGTTTCAATTTGGGCCAATATTTTTTTCGGACCGATGGTGGGGATTCCTGCTTGCCAAAAAGCATCAGCCATACCTTTTTCAAGGGGGGCTTCTGGACCGATAATGACTAATTCAATGTCCCAAAGTTTTGCCTTTGATACTACTGCCGTACAATTGGTAATATCCCCTGCGCAATATTGATGAGTTAATTGCTGGATTCCAGGATTAATTGCCGTGCCATAACAAAACAATGACGGTTTTTGTGGCGACCGGTCTAAGGCTTTGATCAGTGCATGCTCACGTGCGCCAGAGCCGATAACAAGAATGTTCATTCGCGGTTATCCTCTATTTTTGGGGGAGTAGTAAGTCTGCTTGTTTCACGTTGTTCTTCCAGTTCCTTCATTTTTTCTGAAGTGAGTTTTTTACAAAAATAATCGCCATCCATACACGCCATACACGGTTTTTTGATTTGATGCTCCCCGCGACGTGTAACTGCTTCAACCAAATCTTCATTGGATTGATAGAGTAATACATCCACACCAAGATAATGGGCAATTTCATCTTCAGTTTTATTAGCCGCAATCAACTCCTTGCGTGAGGGAATATCAATTCCACTAAAACAGGGATTTTTAAGGGGGGGCGATGTGGAAGCAAAATAGATTTTCTTTGCTCCCGACTCTCTTACCATTTTGACAATTTCCCGAGAGGTTGTTCCTCGAACTATGCTGTCGTCAATAATCATCACCACTTTATTTTTAATTTCAGTTTGCTGAGGAGTTAATTTGTAGCGAATATTTCGACTTCGTGCCTTTTGATTAGGCATAATGAAGGTACGTCCTATAAATGGATTTTTATACAAGCCTTCGGAATATCGGACTCCTAATTCATGAGCAAATGAAAGAGCTGCAGTATTTGCAGTGAACGGAGCGGGAATAACAATATCCGGTATGAGTTCAGGGTGTTTTTGCTTCCATTGCAGCGCTAGATTTTGTCCCATGCGTAAACGAGCGCGATACACACTGACGTTATTAAGTGTTGCATCCGGACGTGCAAAATAAACATATTCAAATACACAAGGTCTAAATTGTTCGGTTTTTAGAACACGGCGGTGTAGTTTTCCCTTAAGATCCACAAAGGCAACTTCACCGGGCAAAATATCCCCGCGAGGTTCAAAGCCCAAGGCATAAAAAGGAGTAGTTTCTGATGCAAAAATAGTATCAACAGTTCCATCGGGATTTTCACGTGTTCCCCAAACCAGCGGGCGGATACCGTGAGGATCGCGAAAGGCAACAAGACCTTTGCCAATAATTACGGATACAATTGAGTATGCCCCTTCAATTCGTTCAAAAATATGCGAGACGGCTTGGGTTAAAAGCTCAAAAAAACTATCTGAATTTTCCTCATGGCTAGATGCATTACTAGCTAGGTTATCCGCAAGCACGAGTAATAGTGCTTCTGAGTCAAGAGAAGTATTAAGATGACGATGTTGCTTTAAACGAATGTCATCAGCCAATTCTTGATAATTGGACAGATTACCATTATGGGCAAGCGCGATACCCCGTGGGCTCCCAATCCATAAGGGTTGGACATCGGTTGCCGTATAGCCACCAGCAGTGGGATAGCGTACGTGACCAATACCTATATTTCCTTGCAATGTGGAAACGTTATCAGAAGTAAAAATTTCCCGAACTAAACCTAATCCATGTTTGGTATAGAAACGCTGATCACAAGTGAGTATGCCCGCAGCATCTTGCCCTCGATGTTGTAAATGAATAAGACTCTCATACAATTCGAAGGCTACTGGTTCATGACTGTAAATACCTACTATCCCACACATTGCTTACCTCAAATAATTTGCAATATGGCGCATGATCCGATGCTCAGCAGGTTCTTTATGTTCTGCAAAACTGAATTTTTTACCGGTAATACGCTCATATAATTGGATATAACGTGAGGAAAGTTCTTCAATTAATTCTTGGGGGGCTTGAGGAAGTTGTTCATCGTGATACGGATCTGAATTTTTAGCGAACCATAAACGCAAAAATTCTTTATCAATATTTTCGGGTTCTAAGCCTTCGGCAATACGTGCTTGATAGCTGTCAGCAAGCCAATAGCGACTGGAATCCGGAGTATGAATTTCATCTACTACTATGATTTTACCATCGGCATCGCGACCGAATTCGTATTTAGTATCTACTAGAATCAAACCATGATCTTTAGCGATTTCCGTACCCCGGTGATAGAGTTTAAGCGCTAAAGCACTTGCTTCTAACCAATCTTCTTCAGTCATCCATGCATCTGCAATAATTTCGGCAGGTGAGATAGGTCGATCATGAATTTTTTCTTTGGTCGTAGGAGTTAAAACAGGTTGGTCTAGTTTTTGATTTTTACTTAATCCCTCAGGAAAAGTAATTCCACAATATTCCCGTACCCCATTTTGGTATTGAGTCCATAATGAAGTGCTGGTTGTACCACTAATGTAGCCTCTCACTACAAATTCAATCGGAAAAACGGTGCATTTTTTGGCAATAACGACATTGGGATCAGGAACTGCAATGATGTGATTAGGAACAAGATTCTTGGTTTGTTCAAACCACCAAGCACTGGTTAAGTTAAGTACGGCACCTTTATAAGGAATGAGAGCAAGAGGTCTATCAAACGCGGTGAGTCGGTCCGTGGTTACTAACATGATAGAATCACCTAAATCATACGAATCCCTTACCTTTCCTTGGTATTTTTTGCCCACGGGCAAATTTGTTTTATCCAAGCAGAAAGCTAAGGCTTCTCGAATTTCATTATCATAATGAGGGGTCGTATTGGTAGCATTCATGAGCATAAGGGTTCCCGATAATGTGAGTTAATAAAATATGGTCTATTAACGCAGAGATATTGGTTTCATCGCTGGTAAATTGCCATAAAACACCATGATTAATTTTACTTATTTTAGGCACTGCATAGTGAGTATTAAGAGTTTGCAACGTTTGCTGTCCCTGCAAGTCTTCTTTTGCGCGAACAAGATAAGCTAAGGTATTGGGAGTGTGGAGTTCACTTGCGCAAACTTCTCGTTCTTTACGATCCGAATATAAAAGTCCTGTTTTTTTAAGTTGGGCAAAATGTTCTGCAGAATCGCATTCAATTTCCCAGTGTTCCAACCGATTCACTGTTACGGGAAAACCTAATCGTCTTAACGTTTTTTGTACAGTTAGGGCTTGGTTATCGGTGATAATCAGTTTGACAAGGCAGATATGACTGCTTGGGATTTTCTTGAAACTTTTGAGATTTACCCTTTCCTCCACTACATCCTGCGACGTGTTCGCAAAGGCTGCGCCTTCATTCCGCCTAACTTTAAGTTCTTCGATATAATCACGCATCGAAGTAAAAATAGGGTCCCCATTTATGGTGCGTTCTGGATGCGGCATCATGGCCATGACATTGCCTGCCTGATTGGTAATTGCCGCAATATTGCCTGCGGAGCCATTTGGATTAATCGGGAAATTATCGATGACTTGACCTTCGGCATCACAATATTGAAATAAATTTAAACCCTGTTGTTCTATCTGCTTTAACAAGGATTCTGGCATAAGAAAACGTCCTTGGGCGTGTGCAATAGGCAGGTGAATTAAATCTTGGGGTGTTAGATGACGCGTAAATGCATTATGTTGATGATTTTCAGCCAGACGCATATGCACCCAGGCATTATAAAAGCCTGTCCCAACGATTTTCCCGTGAGCAATGCGCTTATTTTCCGTGAGGGCCATACTGATTTCACGATTATTTAGGCCAGGAACTAAACCGGATTCAACGAGTATTTGGGCGCCGTTGCAAATTCCTAATATGGGCTTTCCTTGTTCGCTTTGAGCTTTGATTTCTTGGATTACGGGATCAAGTGCTGCAATAATTCCTGCACGCGAGCGATCTTCATAGGAAAAACCCCCAATAAGGATAAATCCATCCAAGGTACGTAGTTTTTCTAAAGGTTCATTCCATAAAAACTCAACAGGTTCCATTCCGGCCCGTTTTACAGCAAGAGCTGTTTCGCGTTCGCAATTGGAGCCTGGGAATTGAATTAAGCCAATACGTATCATAACAGCCTCACCTTTTGATCTCCTTTCACTACACGTCCAATTTCATAAAGAGGGAAGGAGGGAAAATCGCGGAGCACTTCGCGAATAGCCGATAATGTATCGGGTGCGATAAAAAGAACTAATCCTGCGCCCATATTAAAAGTACGATACATCTGCTCATCATCTAGATTTCCTAACTTACGCAATAGACTAAATATAGGCAGTTCGGGAATCTGTTTTTTAGTAATTTCAACGCCACATTGTTTCGGCAGAATACGGGGAATATTTTCCAGTAATCCTCCACCTGTAATGTGTGCCATTCCTTTAATCGGTATATTTTTTTCCAAAATACTTAAAATAGGTCGGGTGTAATTCAGATGCGGTGTTAGAAGTTCTTCACCAATGCTCTGAGAAAAATCTTGAAATTGAGATTCTACCTTGTACCCAGCAACATCAAAAAGCAGCTTTCTTGCTAACGAATACCCATTAGTATGTAAACCACTTGAAGGAAACATGACGACGAGATCGCCCTCACCGATTGTTTTACCTTCAATCGCTTTATTTTTTTCAACAACACCCGTAATAATGCCAACCAAATCCAGCTCGCCTGGCAAGTAGGTACCTGGCATTTCGGCAGTTTCGCCACCAACTAAAGAAATGTGGTTTTCTTTACAGGCTTTGACCATCCCGTTAATGATCTGTTCGATGATTTCTGGTTTTAATTTGTCGTTTGCAATGTAATCAAGAAGGGTAAGAGGTTTTGCTCCCAAGACGATAATGTCATTGGTGGTGGCACTGACTAAATCCATTCCGATGGTATCAAATTTTTGCATCATTTTTGCTACCATCATTTTCGTACCAACCCCATCGATACTTTGTACGAGAACGGGATGCTCATAGTCTTGCAATAGGCTTTTGAGATCATACATAGCGCCAAAGCTGCCAATTCCGGTAAGAACTCGTGGAGAAAAAGTGCTTTCTACCGCTTTTTTGATACTCCGCACTGCCTGATTCCCTGCTTCTATATCTACACCTGCAGCTTTGTAATCAATAATTGACATTATATAAGCCTCTCAATTAAACCATTTTCCCACGCAGTTTTGGCTGCACTGATTGATAGATTGATAACCGAATTGATTACCAAGATTGGGGTTGCTGTTGTTTCGCCTATAGGTTGAAACGAAACCGAATAATTACGAAATATATCTTCCAATGCGCTTAGGTGTTCGAGTGAAACCTCGAGGATAAATCCGCCACTTTCTGAAAACAGTTTTTTATCATTGGATAAACTACCAGGAATAAACGCATTTACCCCAATTTCATTTTTAAAACTCATTTCTGCAAGCGCAACTGCAATACCCCCCTCCGAAATATCATGGGCTGACAATACTAGACCAGCTTGCATGGCGGCGTGTATGGCGCTGATTTCATCCGCAAATGAACTCAGATTGGGTTTAGGTAGTTGACTGCCTAATTGATTATGTAATTGGTAATACACACTACCGCCACATTCATCTTTGCGTTCGCCAATCATTAATAGAACTGAATTAGGCTGTTTGAAGTCATAGCTTATGGCTTTGGAATAATCGTTGATTGAACCAATGCAGCTGATTATAGGACTTGGTGGAATGGCTCCTTGAGCTGACTCGTTATAGAGCGAAACATTTCCCGATATAATGGGTAAGGTTACATTACGATCAGCGAACATTTTTACTGCCTCGCATGCATCGACAATGCCACGTACTGCATCAACAAACTCGCCCATTTGTTCGGGATTTTCGGGATTACCAAAACACAGACAATCAGTAAGCGCAAGGGGCCAGGCGCCTACGGCTATGATGTTGCGTACCGATTCGATAACGGCATTGACAGCACCCCAATAGGCATCGATTTTATTATAACGCGGGTTATGATCGACGGATAAGGCAACGCCGGTAGCCTGAATTTCTAGTGGATATTTATTTTCATTAAAGGGAGCAATGACCCCCGCATCAGCCCACCCTGGCTCGATGACTGAGCGACCTTGAACTTGTTTGTCATAACTTTCATAAATTGGCGCACGAGAAGCGATGTTTTCGTGAGCCAGTAAATCCAATAGTTGTTCATTGAAATCGCTTACTGTAATCGGCTCTGGTTCTCTATGATTGTTCTGTTTCGCACTATAAGGGCGATCATAAAGAATGCCTTGGGTAATGTCTTGTGCGCGAGCGGAGACAATTTCTTTTCCTTGAGCTTTAACAATGTATAAACCATCGTTTCTTATGGTTCCTACTACAGTTGCTTGGGCGCCATCGCAGATTTCTGGAAGGGCAAACCGCTCGTTATAATGCTTTAAGAAGGTGTCAACGAGTTCTTGAGGGACAACCCACATAAAGCGTTCCTGGGTTTCCGAACAAAGGACCACCGCGGGTAATAGATTATTCATGCTGGTTGGCACCAGATCAAGATTAATTTCTGCCCCATAGCCACTGGCTTCTGCCAATTCAACACTGGCGCAAGCAATTCCTCCTGCACCTAGATCTTTAAATCCTACCCGATCAATAAGATTGTTTTCGCGCAGAAACTCAAACATGGCGTAATTGGCTTTAAGAATATGTCGTTGCAAAAACGCATTAGGTTCTTGTACTGCTCCTTTATTTTGTTCTTGTTGTTCTTCACTTAGGGTTGCTGAAGCGAAAGCCGCCCCGCCAAAGCCACTATTATCTGTGGGTTTACCCACTAAAATAAATTGATAGCCCTCTGCGTGGGGTGGGGCATAAGAATGGATGATTTGATCTTCTCTGACCACTCCTAAAGTAACGACAGTAACCAGACAATTTTCATTATAGGCTTCGTCGTAATAAGTATCCCCACCTAAATTTGGAATGCCAAGAGGATTCGCATAACCTGCAATTCCTTGAACAACTCCTTGATTTATCCATTTCGTTTTTGGGCGATCAATATCGCCAAAACGCAAACTGTCCGCCACTGCAATTACTTCCGCGCCCATACAGCAAACATCGCGTACATTCCCACCCACTCCAGTCGCAGCACCTTCGAAAGGTACAAGTTGTGAGGGATGATTATGCGATTCATGGCTTACCACAATGCCGTAACGTCTGTCTTGTTTATCCGTTGCTACTGCAACAATTCCGGCATCTTCTTTAGGACCCAGGATGACGTGGGGGGCTTTGGTATTGAACTTATTGAGATGTTTGCGGCTGCTTTTATAAGAACAATGTTCAGATCCCTGAATAGACCATAAAATGCATTCTGCATAAGTTGGTGGTCGCTTTAAGAGGGAATTCTGTATGGTGAGGGCTTCATCAGGAGTTAGGCGCACGCTAAAACGTTGGAGTAAATTGGCAATTTCCTCCAAGGACAGCTGAGAAAAATCAAAACAATCCGGGGCTTCTTGCATTTTAGGGGATCTGACCTTTAGCTAAAACGTGACTAATTTTAATCGTATTTCGCATATAAAGCAATACATTTTTTGCATTTAGTCAACAAATTGCTAAAAATTTACACATTTTGGGGCGTGATCATTTGAGTCTGGGTCAGAGCGAAGTGATGACCCAGATTTTGTCCTATTTAGATTTAGCATCCATTTAATGAAAGAGTTTAAAACGCTTTAGGTTTGATTCGACTCCTTCCACAATTTTTCTACGATTTGGGGATTTGACAAGGTGGAGATATCACCTAGCTCGTCCAGACTTTGTATTTCTTTTGCTGCAATTTTGCGCAGGATACGCCGCATGATTTTCCCTGATCGGGTTTTGGGCAAATCATTAACAATATGAATGACATCAGGTTTTGCAATCGGGCTTATTTCTTTATTAACTTGTTGGATCAACTGGGTTTTTAAAGTGTCATCGGGCCTGATATCCTTCTTTAAAATGACGTAGGCATAAATTCCTTGGCCTTTAAGATCATGGGGAATACCCACAACCGCTGCCTCGGCAACGGCGGGATGACTAACAAGCGCACTTTCGATTTCTGCTGTACCTAAGCGATGTCCGGAAACGTTAATCACATCATCGACTCGACCCGTAATCCAATAATCACCATCTTCATCGCGTTTTGCACCATCTCCGGTAATGTAATAACCATGATGTAAATAGGTCATACAATAACGCGGATGATCTCCGGCGATAGTTCTCGCCATCGAAGGCCAAGGGTACTTTATTGCTAAAAACCCTTCGCCCGCTCCAGTTATTTCGTGGCCATTCTCATTGAGTAACACAGAAATAATACCGGGAATAGGTTGACGTGCCGAGCCGGGTTTACTAATCGGATCATCGGCTCTGGGACTAATCATCACTGCTCCAGTTTCGGTTTGCCACCAAGTATCCACAATTGGACATCGGCCTTTGCCTACTTTTTGATAATACCATTGCCAGGCTTCAGGATTAATGGGTTCTCCAACAGAGCCAAGTAAACGTAAAGAATCTCGTGAACTAGAAGCCAACCATTCATCTCCCGCACGCATCAAGGCACGTATGGCGGTGGGTGCCGTATAAAACACATTTACCTGATGTTTATCGACGATTTGCCAATTCCGAGAGAAATCAGGCCAGGTAGGAATCCCTTCATACATCAGCGTGGTAATTCCATTACAAAGAGGACCATATACTACATAACTATGTCCAGTAATCCAGCCTATATCTGCAGTACACCAAAATACTTCGTCGGATTGGCAATTAAAAATTAATTGATGCGTATACGCTGTTTGTACGAGGTAGCCTCCAGTGGTATGCACTACTCCCTTAGGCTGGCCGGTGCTTCCTGATGTGTACAAAATAAATAAGGGATCTTCCGCATCCATTGGTTCTGCATCGCAGTGTGCGCTTACTGTTTCTTTAAGCTCATGCCACCAATGGTCTTTATTTTTATCAATAGGGACCGGATCCTCACTCGTTTTGATGAGTAGTCTTGGTAATGATAAATCGTTGCAGGCCTCGTCCACCTGTTCCTTTAAACCTACCAATTTACCACCACGATTAAAATGATTTGCAGTAATTACGCAGACACATTCAGATGCTAAAATGCGTTGTCTTAATGCATGGGCTGAAAATCCAGCAAATATTACGGTATGGATGGCTCCAATACGTGTACATGCAAGCATGGCAATTGCTGCCTCAGGAATCATCGGTAAATAAATGGCTACTTTGTCGCCTTTTTGTACGTTTAACTGTTTCAGCACATTACTCATCCGACACACTTCGGCATGTAGTTCAGCAAAGGTCAGCGTTTTATGCTGGTCTGGATCATCTCCTTCCCAGATAATCGCGGGTTGATTTGCCTTGTGGGATAGATGGCGGTCAATACAGTTCAAACTAACATTCAATTTCCCGCCTTTGAACCAAGTCACATCACCGTGTTTTAGCCCACCCGTAAGCACCGAATCCCAGGGGCGAAGCCAATCTACAGTTTGTTGGGCTACTTCCGACCAAAACTCACTTATTGAATCTTCGGTTGGCGTTAATTTGGGAGTGCGCAAATGAGAATGCATGTTATACCTCTGTGCCTTGGGAAATGAGTTTAATAATGGCTGAGAAATCAGAATCGCCCATGCCCTGATCAATAAAATGTTGATAAAGGGTAGTTGCTTTAGCCCCCAAAGGAGTGTTTACATTCACTGACTGAGCTGAATCTTGGCTGAGCAACAAATCCTTTAGCATCATTGCTGCAGCAAATCCTGGTTTGTACTCGTTGTTAGCAGGGACATTTTCTAACACTCCAGGAACAGGTGCATATTTGCTCATTGCCCAACATTGTCCTGATGCATTGGTTACTACTTCAAAAAGTTTTTGAGGAGACAATTGTAATTGTTCTGCAAGAATAAATGCCTCAGAAATAGCAATCATGGAGATCCCTAGGATCATGTTATTACATATTTTGGCAGCTTGACCGCTTCCTGCACTGCCAGTATGAATTATTTTTTGTCCCATAGAGGCTAGAATAGGTTGAGCCGCATGAAACGCTTGTTCTTCACCACCAACCATAAACGTTAAAGTAGCGGCTCCTGCTCCGGCAACGCCGCCGGATACGGGCGCATCAACCACTTGGAGCTGGTGTTGTTTGGCTAAATGATGCAGTTCACGCGAGCTATTGACATCAATGGTGGAGCAATCAATAAATAAAGCTCCTTTTTTTGCATGCTGAAATAATCCATTATTGCTATGACAAACATTCAATACTTGTTGTCCATTTTGCAACATCGTAATCAATACATCTTTTTCTTGAGCAGCTTCCTGGACATTGGGTGCGATAAGACCACCGGATTGGGAAAAATGTTGCAGGGCAGTTTGTTGTAAATCATAGCCGGTGACCTGATGACCTGCTTTAACCAGATTAATCGCCATAGGCAATCCCATATGCCCTAGTCCTACAAATCCTATTTTTGCCATTGAGTTTCTCCATAATGTAAAAATTTAGCCTGAGATTATGGCATCCCGCCTTTTAGACTTATGTCACCCCAAGGCGGGAATCTAATCCTAAAATAGACATGGATGCCGCCTTCGTGGGAGGACAGCTTATTTTAGGATAGGTGGAACTATGGCCGTCGCCTTTACCCAATCTAAATTAATTACTCTTTTTAATCATGCGTGGGCATGATAAAAGCACTTTCTTTGATTTCACTAACCGGCCATTTGCTGGTAACTGTTTTGCGTCGGGTATAAAAATTGACGCTTTCTTGCCCATGCATATTGGTGTCTCCGAAAGAAGAATGCTTCCAACCGCCAAAAGGATGATTGGCAATAGGAACAGGGATAGGTATATTAATTCCGACCATTCCAACTTGGACCCGTTGGCTGTATTCGCGGGCTGTAAATCCATCGCGTGTGAAAATTGCTGTCCCATTGCCGTATTGATTTCTGTTCACTAAAGCGAGCGCTTCTTCAAAATTATCGGTACGAACAATCACCAGAACTGGTCCAAAAATTTCATTTTGATAGATGGACATGTTTTCATGGACATGATCAAACAGGCAGGGTCCCATGAAGAAACCTTGGGGATGTTCAGAATGCTTAAAGGATCTACCATCAATAATTAATTTTGCCCCTTCACTAATTCCTTTATCGACGGCTGCGAGTACTCGCTCTCGATGTGGCCCACTAATCAATGGCCCCATATCGGTGTTTGGTACATCCCCGGCATTGATCCGAGTGGCTTTAATTTGGGGCGCCATTTTTTCAATTAACGCATCGGCGGTGTGTTCACCTACAGTCACCACGACCGATATGGCCATGCATCGTTCACCTGCTGAGCCGTACGCCGCACCCACAATTGCCGAGGCAGCTTGCTCGAGATCCGCATCAGGCATCACAATGCAATGGTTCTTAGCCCCACCAAAGGTATGGGCGCGTTTTCCATGAGCTGCAGCGGTAGTATAAATATGCTGCGCAACCGGTGTAGAGGCTACTGCAGTGAAGGCGGAGATATCCGGATGAGCCAGTAAATAATCTACGGTTGTTTTATCGCCATGCAAGCAATTGGCTACTCCAGCAGGCAATCCGGCATCACTTAATAATTCCAAGAGACGGACGGGGGCGGACGGGTCCTGTTCGGAAGGTTTTAAAATGAATGTATTACCGCAAGCAATCGCTGGGATCATCATCCAGACCGGAACCATAACAGGGAAATTAAAAGGTGAGACACCCGCACAAACACCTATGGGTTGACGTAATGTATGGCAGTCAATTCCATTGGTTACATCCGCAGAGAAATCTCCCTGGAGTTGATTGACGAGGCCGCAATGTAATTCTACTACTTCGATAGCACGTGCTACAGAACCTTTTGCATCATCTAAAGTCTTGCCATGTTCGCGAGTGACGATGCGTGCTAGATCCAATTGGTTTTTTTCTAGTAAGTCGCGGAATTTAAAAAGAATTCGTGCTCTTTTTATTGCAGGAGTTTGTGCCCACTGTGTGCCAGCTTCTTTGGCGGTAGCGATCGCTTTATCGCAGAGTGATTTAGATGCAAAATGCACTTGACCGATCACTTCGCCTAACGCTGGGTTATAAACAGGATGGCTCGTCGTGTTCGTTTCCTTGATTAATTGTCCACCAATATAATGTTGTACAATGTAGCTCATTAACAAACTCCTTTTTATTATTTTTATCAAATTAAGTGATTATTGTAATTGTTTCGGGGAATTATTTATACAATAATAATGAAGAGATTAGGACTAATATAACCTCTTTTTGAATTAACGTAAGGGAGTTTTTTAAACTGGGGTAAGTCGTTAAGGAAATTAATCGATGGGAAAAGGAATTATTTTGCGTGTACCTCATGGTACCGAATTATCATCTGAATTACTACGAGCCTTAGAAAGTCGCTTTCCTGGCTATATTCTAGAAACTTACCACAAGAAGCCAGACAATCACCGTAGTTTTGTGCGTCGGGTTAACAGTCTTCATAAAGCATTCACCTTTCTTATTGATGCTTACCCATTAGCCCCACAAAGCAGTTTTTTGCTCAAAAGCACTTTAGAAGATTATGTAAGCGAATGCGAAGAAGAAGCGTTGTTTGCAAAAGGATCAATGGATGAGTTACATAGGGAATTAGAAAAATACACTGCAAAATTAGTTGAGCTAATTACTTTGGGATGGGATGTTTCCATTAAAGAAGCAATTGAGTTACTCAATGAAGCAGAACAATATGAATTGATGCGTGAAGGTCGCTACGATCTGGCAACATTAACGCCTATGAAGTCGAAAGACGGCGATTATATTCTGCAACTTGACGAATCGCTTCCTCCTCACTACAAGCAATTTAGAAAAGAATTAAAACAAATAAAAGCGTGTAAATATCCAAAAACCCCTTCCTGGGTTTATAAGCTTGAAGAGTATCAACATGCCTATTTTTGTAATCTGAATTCCAGTATAAAAAGCCATCTTGAAGTCACCCAAGACTTTACTAGTTTTTTAATCGAATGGGACTTAATTAAAAAAAGAGCGATTAGTTTAAATGCAGATCTAAAACAAATTGCCTCAGGCTCTTCGCCACTTCCAGCCTGGTTTAATGATTTGAGTCCGCATTTGCAAGAAATGATCCGAGTGTTAGCTCCTGATCCCTCAACTTTGGATTTTCATTTAAACAAGTTTAAGAAGTTAATTGTCTCAGAAAGTTTTAAGAGAGAATGCTCTGCTACAGTAGGGTCCATTTCGAGTCTTCCACAGTGGTACTGGGTATTGTCCGAACATCAACAGTATTTTCTGGAGCATGTACTGAAAGGTTGTGAACGAGTCGAAGATGCAGTTTCTTATTTATCCAGTCGTCATCGAACGCTGCCTTTGCCGGCAAACTATGCAGTTCACAGTTTATTCGCAGTGAGTCAGGATGGAACATTTCGTGAACTCTCAAAAAAGCGATACCGTTCAAGCCATATTGCCACTCGAGACGGATTAAACTGGCCGGCAGCGGTCCAGCAACGTCATATCGATTCGAATCTGGATAAAGTGATGGAGTATGCGCAACCGGATCAACTTGCAATATTGCAAACCCTAATTAGTCCAATTCACGCAACTGATTATGCAACTTGGATTAAAGATTATTTACCCGCCTTACCTCCAGATTTAGAGCTGTACAAATTAGCACGTGCAGCAGTAGAACGACGTGCTGAGAAGCAAACTATTCTGCAGAATAATCATCCCTATAATTTAGCAAAAAGGCTCTATTATACTCAGTCCACAGATAAAGACAGTTTGAATTTATTGGCTGTTGCCGAGAAATTAGAACCTTCATGTCCAGGCCTTAAGATACTTCTGAAACAATATAAAAGCGTTTTAGAATCCGCTCCAGGAACCGCAACTATTTTTGATTATGCGGGAAGGGAATTATTTTTGAGTTCTCTGGAGCAGTTAATTATTATGGCCCTTGGGGGCCACCCATACGGCTCATGTGTCAGTGGCAAGGATAGAAAAGCTATCGAGCTTATTCACACTGATGCGATGATTCTTTATAAAGAACTTTATGGATGTTGGCCTGAATTTGATGAACAATCGGATAAAAAAAATCGCATTCGTTTTGTTTCCTTAGTAGCCGATCTGTATATGAGTCGTCATCATCATGAACATGCTGGGCAGAATGCGCCAGGTACTGAAGGTATCAAAACTCCTGAATGGTACTTACCTGAAGATATTGCTTCAGAAATTAAAAAACGGCTGGATAACGAGAAAGCGCTTAAAGAAGATGATCGGGCTGCAACAGATAATGAGGTAAAAAATATTTTTATTGGAGGCTCCAAAAAAGTAAAAGAATATTTGCTTCCCAAAAAAACATTGCTTTGCCGTTTGGTTGCGCGCCAATTAGGTAAAGCTAACTGTAATCGGCTTTATGATGCGCTCCATTTATTAATCAATGAAAAAAGACTATTTACTCCATCAGAAGATTCGAGCGGGCGTTGGACGGTAAAATTCTTTTCTGAGACGGCACCAATGAAATATTTTTCTGAACCCGTAACAATTCCTGATGGAATCAAACAAATTTATGACTTAATGCTGAGTCCTTCTTCTGGAAAAGATAATATAGTTCGTTTGGAAAAGATATTCCAAATCATCTTGGAGCGACCCGAATCAGATGAAAGCCGAACTGAGGCAACCAATTCAGTTTATGGACGTGCACGTGAATTTTTTAAATCACATGACTATGTAGATTTTACGGGAATGGTTGAAAAGACTGTAGAGGAATGGTCCCTTCTGTTTAACAAGTCCAAAGAGTCTCATTTGAGTGAATCAAACGTCTTTCATTAGTTATTTATATAAAAACACTTTCCATGCAGCGCCCCTGTTTTGATAATGTATAAGATACAGGGGTAAGATCTTCTAACAAATCTATTGTTATTAAAGCTTCGAAAGTTTGTAAGCGATGGGAACTTTTAGCACATTAAATCAAAAATTTCAGCTCCACCGCCCCTGCCTGATATTTGTACACGGATGAATTGGTAAAATTGGCCGCTTGGGTTGTCATCAAATAATATAAATTTAAAATTACCCTATCAGTTATCGGACCATTTAATCCTAAGCCCCACTGCCAGGTTCTTGAGGGGCGAGAATCTACATTATCAACACCTACAAACTGCCTTCCCAATCCCCCGTCTATATAATAATGCCAACGGGTTGCATACCTTCTGCCTAATCTCAAAATAGCTGTATCCAAAACATACTTATTGGGACTGAAATAATATGGAGAAACAAACTTACTCCTAAAGCCTTTTTCTTGAAGAATAAAACTTAATCCCAGTTCAGTTGAAAGAAGCGTCGTTACGGACACGAAATATCCATCTCGATTATTGGTGTCACTAAAACGTATATTATTTAGTACACCACGTACTTTAACATAAGGAAGAGGTGCTAAATTGATGTTGCCATGAACTTGAGTTGCAGTAATATGTTGCGATAATGCGGGTAAAGCCTCAACCGCTTCATGAAACCCCTGGACAAGAAAACTCACATAATCGCTAGGTCGATAAGTTAATTGAGAAGACCATAAAAAGGGGCGCCATAATTCATAATCTGAAGGTGCAATTCTTCCACTTAGGATTAGCTGACGCGTAGGTCTTATGGTTTCTCCAAAGTATACGGTCTTGGATACTAACTTGGATAAAGACTGAATCGATGCAGGTTGTTTGGAGAGGGGTTGAGTATAAACAGTATCAATGAAACCGGCCTCACTTTGAAAAATTTGAGACCAATAGTGGGTATAATTGAAATACCCGCGCGAAATTTGATAATCGTCACTATCAATAGAATAAAAATAACCTGGAGTGATAGCATTGGGCCATGTTGCTTGATTAATTTGCCAAAACGCATCGCTAATGTCCTTTCCTAAAGCAGATTCAGGCGGGATTTTTACTATGATAGGTTCATAATCGAGCGAAATTTGTTTTGAAATATCCGCCCAATCTGACCAGAGGGAAGATTGTATAGCCGCTACCACCAGTTCAGGGGTTTCATAAATCAAATCAGGTGGGATACTTTTAAATGCACGGATAGGCCTATCTGCATAGGCAAGACTTTTTACTTTCCCGGCCAAGGCTAAATCGAACTCCCTGGAGTTGGTAGGATATTTAAATATCTCTGCATAAGCTCGTTCAGCACGAAAGTATTGCCCCATCCAGAAATGCATCTTTCCAATTCCCAATAAAGTTGCCACTCTGTCTTTAGGGGTTGTGGCAAGTGGCAGTGCATTCCTATAATAATTTAATGCCAGTCGCGGTTTATTAGTTTGCGCATAACTTAGCGCGGTAAGCATAAATACTTGATAATTTGGTTTGTCCAAAAGCAAGGGCTGCAAGAGTTCTAAAGCCTTGTCTCCTTGATCCTTCGAAATATATTCTCTTACTAGGTTTAATTTAATTTGTAGGGGAGAGAGCGCAGGTTTGGCGGTCTTGCGTTCTTTTGCCAACCAGTTGTTCATTTTCTTAATGCCTTCGGAAGCAATTTTCTGTTCATCGGCTGTTTTGGCGAAACTAAGAGCTTTTTTATAATAACTCAAGGAAAGGGAAGGTTCATTTATTTCAGCATAACTTTGTGCTGCCAAACGGAAAATTTTAAAATTTTGTTGGGATTTGAGCAGCGGTTTAAGGATTTCAAGGGCTTTTTTGCCTTGATTCGTGTCGATATATTTAATTGCCAAATCCAGTTTGGGGTCTTGTATTTGTGGTCCGCTTGTACTTACTTTAGCTTGAGCAAGCCAAGTTTTCATTTTTTGAATCCCGGAGTTTGTAATTTGGCGCTTAATTTCTGAGTCAGCCAATAACTCTGCTTTTTCATAGTAAGACAATGCAAGGGCAGGCTCATTTAACTCGGCATGGGCCTGGGCTGCTAAAATTAAAACTTCAAAGGGGACTTGGGGCTTTGAAAGTAAAGGCCTCAGCTCTTCCAACGCTTTGATCCCGTTGTTTTCATTGATGTATTTCTTAACTAAGGTAACGTCTACATCACTCTGTTCTCCAATTAATGCCTTGTTATATTCAGACAACCATTTGCTCATTTTATCAATGCCTGATTTGGCAATTTGGATTTCAACATCTGAACGGGCCAAAAGGAGCGCCTTATTGAAATATTCCATGGCAACCGAAGGATTATCCATCTCTGCATAAGCCTGGGCTGTTATAATAAACACCTCAAAATTAGGAGATTGTGTTAATAGTGGCTTTATAGCATTTAATGCTTCTTGTCCTTTGTTTTCATCAATGTATTTTTTGGCGATATTAATTCTTGCAGACTGAATAATAGGCTCTTCATTCAAAGTACCATTAACGGGCAATTGTTTAACTTTTTCTATTTTTGAGCGTATGGTTTCAATTTCATCGTTGGTCTGCGCATAGTTTAATGCTCTGTTATAGAATACTAAAGCTTCAGAAGAATTATTTAAAATTTCATAGCTCTGGGCAATTAATAAAAAAACTTCATAATTGACTTTATTTACCAATGGCTTAATTACTTCCAGATCCTGCGGGTTTTTTTTAGATTCAACAGGATTTTTAGTAATATTAAGGCTTTGTTTATTATCACTATTGTTTTGTGATCCAGGCAAGGTGCTGGTTTTTGGCGGAGCTGAAGTGTTGGCAATAGTCGCAAATAGAGTCATCGGAATTACCACGCTTAACGCTCCGATCAATCGGCAATACCCCATTATTTGGTTCCCCACTTTTTCTGAAGACTAAAAATCTCGGACATATAACCATGAATGCAAGCAGGGCTCATAATAAAGTTATAAAACAATAAATAGAATATGAAACCCAGCCTATTTCTCCTTACATGGAGGTTATGGCGTTGAAATACTTTTTTTTGTCCTCTGTATAAGATGGTATTCAAGAGAATTGCTAGAGGGATGACGGTCAGAGTCATTGGACCTGCCATTAAATAAAAGCCAAAGAAGAGGGCAGCAATAACTGCTGGAATAAAAATAAAGAAAAAAGCCGCATCCATGGCAGGGAAAAGTAAATTCCAGTATACAATAAAAGTGATCAGTCTGGGTTGGAGTAGTATGGTTGGGTATGCAATAAACGCCTCGATTAAACCTCTAGCCCATCGGCTTCGTTGCAGAAAAAATTTTTTATAAGTTTCAGGCACATTTGCAAAAGCTATCGCATCTTCGGCAAAATCTATACGATATCCCTTCAATAATAATCCCCAAGTTAAAACGATATCTTCTCCAACTGTATGTTGCCAAAGACCTACCTCGGTAATGCAAGACTTTTTATATAATGAAAAATTGCCTTGTGCCACAAGCGTGCCTTGAAACAAACTTTGCATTCGCTTGACCCCAGCGATACCATGGAAGTATTCCCATTCCTGCATGCGGGTAATCATAGTCGCTCTGGAGTTTTGAATATAGATACTCCCTGCAACGGCAGCCGTAGGGGTAGGCAGGTGCGCGCAATTCAAAAATTTTTTCACAATTTCAGTTAACGCATTTTTCATTAAACACGTATCAGCGTCTAATGTGAGCACATGGTCATATTTCGCTTTTGCGATCCCAGTGTTTAGTGCATGAGATTTTCCCTTGGTCAATTCCTCCAGCACAGTTAAGTTTTCCATTTTCAGTTCTTTGAGCAAAGCAAGCGTGTTATCTGTTGATGCATTATCAATAACAATTACTTCAAAACGCCCCGCATAGTCTTGGTTAAATACCGATTGGATCGATTTTACAATATTGGATTCTTCATTATGTGCGGGTACAATTACGGAGATATCAGGCCATTCATGCACAGGGCGAATTTTGGGTCGTTTGTCGAAAATATAAGAGGCAAGGAAAAACGCATACATAAAACCTGGTATGAGGGCAATAAGTGAAATAATAATCCAAGCTCCAAGCCAGTTAATGTACTCACTCAGATCATGTATCCAGGGAATTGTTAAATAAATAGATAAGGACAACCACGCAAAGGCAATAAGTAAAACAATTAAAAATTTAAATTTAACCGAAATATACATAGAAATCCTTTTTACTTCCCTGCCCCAATCAAGCTTCACACCCGCATGGTATACTTAAAAGTGAAACGAAATAGTTGTAATAATCTTGTCTGGATACCTAGACAAATAAAAGTCAATTAACATCACAGTTATTATTATATATTTAAATTATAGGATATACAGTACATCAGTTTATTCTCATTTAGAATCAAAATGCGTTATATGAGTTATAATATTTGAATCAGGGTATGAAATACTGCATAGTGAATAAGAAGAAGGGACTCGTGACTCGGTAAATTACGATATTTTCAATATAAAAAATAATGGTTTTAACTGATAGGAAATAACGGATTAGATCCAATGAAATCTTTATACAACATTTTAATTATTGGAAGTTCTGCAGATGTTGTTAACAAAATAACGA
This sequence comes from Legionella sp. PC997, assembly GCF_014109825.1. Classification (NCBI taxonomy): domain Bacteria; kingdom Pseudomonadati; phylum Pseudomonadota; class Gammaproteobacteria; order Legionellales; family Legionellaceae; genus Legionella; species Legionella sp. PC997. Next base: position 3,568,811 of record NZ_CP059576.1, on the reverse strand, counting down.
ATTGGCTCAAAAAAGACATGGCAATAACCACTGCCAAAGACTTGATCGAAGCCAAGGACTTGTTGCAAAAAAAGCATTGGAATCTTGTTATTACCGATATCAATTTGGAAAATAGTAATGTTTTAGAAATAACCAAGATGGTAAAAATCTCCAGTCCTTTCACTCCTGTTTTAATCATTACCGCCAATCAAAAAATAGACTTTATTCTGGCTGCTCTAGAGTTCCATGCGGATGCACTTGTATTTAGGCCATTAGAAAAAAATAAATTAGTAGAAACTGTCTATAGATTAGTGGACGAAGCAAAACCTTCACGTGAAAAGCAAAATGTAATTTTGGCCATTGGTGCCCATCCCGATGATGTCGAAATTGGTTGTGGCGGAAGTCTTGTGCTCCATCAATTAAACCAAGATTCTATCCACATTTTGACTCTTTCCTTAGGTGAGAGAGGTGGTGATCCCCAATTACGTAAAATTGAAGCAGAACAGGCTGCCCGCGAATTGAATGCCAATTTATATCTATATAATCTGATGGACACGCAAATCTCGAATACCAGTGTCACCATCAACTATATTGAAAAAGTCATTAAAGAAGTTAATCCAACGCATATCTATACACATTCTTTGCATGACTCCCATCAAGATCACCGCAACGTACATCACGCAACACTGGTTGCCGCCCGTAAGGTTAAAAATATATATTGCTATGCATCTCCTTCATCTACGGTTAATTTTAAGCCCAATCTCTTTATTGATATTAAAAGTGTTCTCGAGCGAAAATTAGAAATAATAGCTTTATACAAATCGCAATCGGTTTCAAAACCCTATCTTAGCTCCGAGCTCGTATGTGCAACTGCTGCATTTTGGGGACGCTATATAAACTACAGCATGGCAGAGGCGATGGAGGTTATCCGGCAGCAACAGATAAGCTAAAAAATCGTCATCCCTTAAGAAGAAATAAATGTACAGGAGGTCACATGAATATTCTTTTAACTGGTGCAGGAGGGGCTTCCGCAATTAGTGTTTGGAAAAGTCTTGCTAAAGACCATACTATTTATATGTGCGATATGGATCCCAATGCTGCGGGTTTATATCTGGTACCTCCGGCTCAACGCAGCTTGTCTTTACCGGGAGATGCACCAGATTTTGTAAATAAGATGCTGGATTTATGTCAAAAGGATAAGATTGATCTCCTTATTCCCACGGTCGATAGTGAATTAGCTCCTTTAGCAGCGCATGACCAGGCTTTTAAAGACATAGGCACAATAATTCCTTTAAGCCCATACCTTACTTTAAAAAATTGTTTTGATAAATATTTGTTACTCAACCTATGTAAAGACACTGCGCCCGTACCGGATTTTCATTTAGTAATGGAAGATGTCTCCTCTTTAAAAATTAGTTTTCCCTGCTTTGCAAAACCACGAGTTGGTGCCGGATCCAGAGGATGCGTGAAAATAACAGATCCTAACGATTTTGCGCGATTGCCTCGAGATGGCAGCTATTTAATTCAAGAATTGTTACCAGGAGAAGAATACTCAGTGGATGTGTATATCCACAGCAGTGGCCGACCTCTTGCAGCAGTACCTCGTTTGAGGATGAAAATTGATTCGGGTATAGCAGTTACAGCGCGCAGTGTCTTTTTTCCTGAATTGCAACGAACGGCTCTTTCGATTGCCAAGGTTATGAATATCAAATATGCGGCCAATATTCAATTTAAAGCTTCTGCCGATAATATATTTAAACTCTTGGAAATAAATCCTCGTTTTCCCGGCACCTTACCTTTAACCACTGCCTCTGGAATCGATATGCCCAAATTACTCATAAAAGATATAAATAATGAAGAACTCCCGGAGCATCTTATGCCTTTTAAAGAAACGATGATGGTACGCTATTGGACCGAGCATTTTTTACCCTTTAGTGAATGGATGGAATTGTGTCAAAATTAACTCTCTGGTTAATTCGTCATGGTGAGACATTTGTTAACATCCGCCAGTGGACGGATAAACCAAATAATTCAGACTTAACACCGCTAGGTATCCAGCAGGCTTGCACTGTGGCTAAAGAAATCAAAAGAGCCCCGGATTTGATTATTCGTTCACCCTTGCAGCGGGTACTAAGAACGGCAGAACCTATTATCAAATTATGGCCGCAGACCCCAGTAGAGATTTGGCCCATAGAGGAGTTCGCTTATTTGTCGCCCATAAAATTAAAAAACATGGATAGTGCAGAACGAAAAAAACGCATCGAATGGTATTGGCAAGAAGCAAATCCCTTATTTTGTGATGGAGAGCAAGTAGAGGCTTTTGCACATTTTATAGAACGCGTTCAAAGTTTTTATGAAAAATTATCTTTACGCACAGGATTTATTGTTGTTATAGGGCACGGTGTTTTTTTTAGGGCATTTCAATTTGGATTAGAGCACGGGTGGGAGGTAACACCCCAATGGATGCAACAGTTTAGACAATTTGAAACGTCCAATCCCTTAAAAAACTGTGAAATTATTAAATTTGATTTACAATCAAAAGGTCACGAGAGCTCGTTAAATAGCGGTATTGAGTGATTAAATCGAATCAACTGGAATACGATGGGATGATTATGGCTACGGTCTTCAGAGTTTATTTTTTTTTGGGTGTCATCGCTCCTTTAATCATTTTAATTGGATTTACAGTAGCAATAACGAAAAGATACAATTGTGCACACGCACCCTTTGACACCACCCCCCCTGCAAGCATCCCTTCCATTCCTAAACCCACGCGAGGATTGGTAACCATTTGGTTTGATGGGGCTTATTCATCTCAAGGTTCGCAAGATGTTTTAAAACTTATGGATGCAAATAATTTTGTTGCCGCGATCTCTGTCCCCACCGATTCTATATGTGGGTATAGTTACTTATCATGGAATCAATTGAAATCATTACAAAATAAAGGTTGGGAAACAGTTTCCTACTCAGTTTCAGGACATTGCAGTTACTTCAGTTATAATTTGGAAAAGGAATTGTTGGCCTCTAAGAAGGTATTACTATCAAGAGGATTGCGCGCTGAAAATTTTGTGGCACCTTGTTCGTATAATAAATCATCTAAAATGATGCAGTTTTCAAAACAATTTTACAGCTCCAGTCGATTTTTAGATGAGCAATTGAACGCCTTGCCTTTAACTGATAAATATAATTTAAAGTCCTATCCCGTATCTAATAAAACAAATCCTGCAGTGATTAAAAGTCTAATAGACGTGGCATCTGACTCTAACAGCTGGCTTATTCTCGTTTTTAACCAAATTGATAACAATGAAATCCCAGGACATATTAACCCTGAAAAGTTTGCGCAAATTTTAGAAATAATTAAACACGCCAAAATTCCGGTTGTTTTGCCTGCGCAAGTTTTAAATCTGAAGGTTCGCTCCCATTCCTAGCAGTCAGCGGTGCTAGCTATTTCTGGTATTAGGGTTCAATTATGTTTTATCGAAACTAGATATAATATCGTGTAACATAAGTGCATATTCATTAATTACAATTTGATCCCTTCCTTCAACCATAATTCGTAATAATTGTTCTGTACCCGAAGGCCTTAGTAAAATTCTCCCTTTACCTTTCAAACTCTTTTCCAGGTTTTTAACGGCTTGGATTACGTCGGGATGGGAGAGAAGAAAGGTGGCATTTTTGGTTTTAAAATTAATGAAGGCTTGAGGCAACAAATGAATGCTTTGCGTCAGTTCATATAGTGATTGATTCTGCCTGGTCATAATCGCCAAAACTTGTAAGGCGGTTATAATTCCATCTCCTGTGGTGGTTTTATCGAAACAAATAATATGACCGGAGGACTCTCCACCAAGTTTCCAATTTTTTGCTCGCAGCATTTCCTGAACGTATCGATCCCCTACTTGAGCTCGGAGAAAAGGGATCCCTAACGATTTAAGTTCGTGCTCAAGACTGTAATTACTCATTGAAGTACCTATCACCCCACCGTTTAGTACACCTCGCTGGTATCTGTCCTTAGCAATAATGTAAATAATCTGATCGCCATTAACCAGATTGCCTTGGGAGTCTATTAAAATAACTCTATCCCCATCACCATCCAAACCAATACCGATATCTGCACCTGAATCGAGGACTTTTTTCCGTAATAACCCAGGTGCTGTGGATCCACAATTGTGATTGATATTAAAACCATTAGGCTTCACCCCTATGGGAATTACCTTTGCGCCTAATTCAGAAAATACATTAGGGGCGATATTATAGGTTGCCCCATTGGCACAATCCACGACTATTTTAAAATTGGTAAAACGGCACTTGAAAGGAATTGTAGATTTACAAAATTCAATGTAACGCCCCGCCGCATCATGAATCCGTATTGCTTTACCTAACTGCGCAGAAGGTACGGTCTGCAATTTTTTCTCTAATTCAGCCTCTATTGCAAACTCAATACTCTCAGGAAATTTTCCACCTTCAGATGAGAAAAATTTAATTCCATTATCTTCAAATTGGTTATGAGAAGCACTAATTGCGATTCCCATATCCGCTCTAAGGGTTTGAGTAAAATATGCTATTCCAGGAGTAGGCATAGGCCCTAACAATGCAATATCAACTCCAGATGCGGATAAACCTGCTTGTAAAGCAGATTCCAACATGTAGCCGGATATTCGGGTGTCTTTCCCCACTACCACTTTGCTTCCTGGCTTTTGATTAAGTAAATTTCCTACTGCCCAGCCTAATTTTAAAACAAACTCAGGGTTAATATTTGATTGCCCAACTCGGCCACGTATGCCATCTGTACCAAAATATTTACGTTGACGCATCCTTTCCACCTTAGTATTTATTTGGGGGAGCCATCACTAAAAAATATTGCTAGCATCTAGATGCATTATAGCTAAAAAAGATAAGAAGAGGTTGTCAACATCTATTAAACCAAGGCTCAGTACAGATTGTCTTAATTATTTATGCGATCTCGCCATTTTTCCCAATCATCCTCGTTTGGCCTTCCGCGACCTATTCGCGGGAGCCTGCGATGAGGCCCCTGGTTTTTGCTTAGAGTAAATGCTCGAGTCCATAAATCAATGTAGATAACCCTAAAACTTTTTGACAGGACAAAATGATCCCCGGCATAAAAGAGCGTCGGTCAATGCAATCGTCCGTAATGGTTAGGGTTTCACCGACACTACCGAAAATGACTTGTTGACGAGCAATAACACCAGGTAGACGCAAGGAATGGATATTGACCTCACCATGTACCCCTCCACGAGCCCCAGGGATTAATTCTTTGAGATTTAATTTATTTTTAGGATTTTTTCGTGCTGCAGCAATCATTTCAGCAGTTTTTAAGGCAGTCCCGGAGGGAGCATCCAGCTTTTGTTGATGATGCGCTTCAATAATTTCAACTTCGGGAAAATATTCAGCTGCTTTGGCCGCAAAAATCATCATCAAAACTGCACTTATAGAAAAATTAGGGGCAATGATTCCTCCCAAACGGCGGCTTTCACAAAATGCAGTTAATTCGTTAATTTGGTTGGGTAGAAGTCCTGAGGTTCCAATAACTGGATGGGCTCCATGATTTATAATCGTAAGAGTATTTTGATAGACACAATCTGCACGCGTAAGATCAACCACAATCTGGGTTTGGGTGTCTTTAATGGCTTGCGCCAAATTATCTTCTTTGCCAAGTTGTGCGACTAATTCAAATTCGTTGTGGTTATTTAGAGTTTCACAGGCCATTGAGCCCATCTTACCGTTAGCCCCATTGACAATGACGCGAGTTAACATAGTTCTCCTTATGATCTTATTGTTGCTTTTCTTTTTTGGGAGGATAGTGTGTTCGCAAAGCCCAGCCGGTGGCAAATGGCCATCCAATGACAGTGGCTTGTAACGCTAAGGCGATAAAGGCCCCCCCAGGATTATCATCCATAAGAAATATGACCCATGGAAAAAATAAGGCAATAAATAATATAAATAATTTTTTTATAAAATCTGTCATATATGCTCCATAAGTCGTAATCAAAGGGACAAATTCGGCGAGATACAGAAATCATATCGCATCTATAGCAAATTACGACCTTCCTGTTTTTATTATAGGACTATCATGGGCTCTTTTTCTACTTTGATTTCTTGTTTTTATATAAGTATTGAACATGTTTCAGAGTGCTTGCAAACAATCATCAAACATTGTACATTGTGCGCTCATTCCTAAGGCGAATGATTTCATTTTCAGGATATGACATTCAATATCTAACAAGGGTCCACTAATGAGAAAACAGGAGCTGCACCCACGCACCGCCGTTATTAATAAAGCTCAAAAAAATAGTTCTAAAAAAGCACGAACAGATGCCTTATTGTGGCTCGCTGCACATTTTCCCGCAGCATTCGATAATTCATTAAGAATCCGTCCATTAAAAGTGGGGATTATGGATGACATTTTGCTGCATGCCGATGAAGCTGAAAAATCAGGAATTTCCAAAAGTAAATTAAGAGAAGCCGTGGTTATATTTACGCGTCGACTTGATTATTTGGCATGCCTCAAGCTACGAGAGATGCGTGTTGATTTACAAGGTAACGAAGTTGCTGAGGTAAGTGAAGAAGAGGCGGAACATGCTGCGACCAAAATTAGAAAACGTGTTGAAAAAAGTGTAAGAAACGCTCGAAAAACGCAAGTAGAAAAGACGACAAATCAAGCCGCTTCTACCCCACAAAATACGACTTTTCAATCGCAGGTAACGACCCAATCGTCCTCATCCACTGAGGCTCACTTTCCTACCTATCCAGTCCGTTCTTCAACCTATAACAGCTTAAATACCCCAACACAACCCACGAGAACTACGGCGGTAGTCGTTAAAAATAAAACGACAAGGCAATATGATCCAGATGCAGTAGCACGTTTGAAAGAGAAATTGGGTTTATCTCGAAGTGAGAAAAAGGAAATCATCGAATAATTCACTTTTTACTTCGAATTATGTCGCCTGGGTGCAGCATAGCGATACCCAGGTTCTTCCGCAAACCTAACCCCGCATTAACTTCATGATCCCTTCAAAATACAAACAGCGTTCATATATTTTATATTAAGAAATGAAAGTTAATGAAATAACTATTTGAATGTTAAATATTATTGGCTAATATCAACCGATTCCGTTTTTAATCGATATGGGGGCGTTGTGTTTAAAAAAAGAGAAGCGCAAAAGGCAACTAACAAAGGACACTTTTCTCAAGTTCCGAATGACGTAATCTATCTGGTGATGTTTTTTCTTGACGTGCAGTCGTTAAATCATTTAGCTAGGACTAATTCAACCTTCAAAGAACTGGTTTTTAAATATCCAAAGCAGATCTATGTTAAAATATGTAACAAAGAATATAATGGAACCTATTCACAGATACATACTCAATTTGTAGAGCACCTACGAGTCCAGCAGGCTGAACTTGTTCGCCAAAAGCGAGAGGAAAAAGAACAAGCGATTAAAGAGCTTAAGATTGCCGTTAAAGCCAAAAAAAATGATATCAATCAAACATGGAACGTTCCACTAAGTAAATCGTGCATCACCCCAGAAGAGAAAGTTGCAGTCGGTTGTGGTTGTACTTTCGGTGTAATCGGAGGCATTCTAGTTTCCTGTTTTACTCCTCTACCTTGGATCATAGCCACGGGTTTGGGTATGGGGGTAGGGGGCACAACACCTTTAGTTGTTTCTCGAACGATTCGTTGTGGTTGTGGAAAATGTTTGGAATGTAAAGAACAAGAGCTCGCTGTAGAGGAGGAAAATTTCCATAAAGATTATCCTTCTTCTCCAATTATGAAAATGTGAGCCATTGGTGCATAAGCCTTCGATTTTACATCTGTTCTATTGCAATGGAGCGGGTGATGGGAATCGAACCCACGCCATCAGCTTGGGAAGCTGAGGTTCTACCATTGAACTACACCCGCAAAATAGTAGATGGACGGTTCTTCTATCTACTATCCTATAACTAAGTCTAGACCCGAATAATCTCCATGCTATTTGTACCTCCTGCGGTACCGATCATTCGACCCCGTGTTAATAAGACAAAGCCTTTTGATCCAAGATGACCTGATTTTACCAGCTCTTCAAGCACTTGTTGATTCAATGTTTCCGCATTAAATTGATAATAATTCATGAACACTGGAAAAACATTATGGACAAGGCACAAACGACCTATGGTTCGTTTGTTAGCTGAAACCGCGATAATAGGGACTCTACTTTGTTGTCTGGAGATCCATAAAGCGGTATCCCCTGATTCGGTCAACGTAATAATTGCTTGGATGGGAAAATGATTCGCTGCATGCATGGTTGCCATGGCAATAGCCTGATCCGCTCGCTGATAATGGCAGGCTTCAGTTTTATTGTTGTGATAGTAAAAACTGGCATGCTTTTCCGTACTCAGGCAGATCTTATTGACCATAGTCAATACCTTAACTGGGAATTGGCCACTGGCGGTTTCCGCAGACAACATCACGGCATCTGTCCCATCCAATATAGCATTGGCAACGTCTGAGACTTCTGCGCGGGTAGGCTGAGGATTATTAATCATCGATTCCATCATTTGGGTTGCGGTAATGACTACTTTATCTAATCGACGTGCTTCACCAATGATGTGCTTTTGGATTGCAGGGACTTCAGCGGCACCTATCTCAACTCCTAGATCGCCACGCGCAACCATGATTGCATCCGCCTCTTGAATTATTTCGGTTAGATAGTGTAATGCTTCCGTGCGTTCAATTTTAGCAATAACGGGTATTTTTTTGCCAAATTCAGTCATGAGCCTACGAGCATGGCGAATGTCCTCAGCGTCTTTTACGAAAGACAAACTGATGTAATCTACTTCAGCTTCGATGGCTGTACGTAAATCACGCTTGTCTTTATCCGTCATGGTTCTGGCTGCTAACCCGCCTCCCTTTCTGTTTAATCCCTTAAGATCACTTAAGCCCCCGCCTTCAATAACACGGCAATGAATTTTGGAGCCAGATATACTCATAACTTCCAACTCAACTAAACCATCATTTAGTAATAAATGATCTTCTGGAGCCAGTTCACGAGCAAGGTCGGGATATGCGACAGAAACTTCCTGTTCATCTCCTAGTAATTCTGCGGCATTACAATCCAAAGTAAACTCTTGGCCTTCAATCAAAGTGATCGATTTCTCTTTAAAACGACCGATACGAATTTTAGGCCCTTGTAAATCAGCCATTACTGCCAGTGGACAATTTAATTCTTCTGCAATCCCTCGAACTAAAGCAATAAGCTGTAATGCGGAGGCGTCAGCATGGGAAAAGTTGATGCGTACCACGTCAACACCTGCGGTTAACATGGCACGAAGTGTCGCCGGATTATTACTAGCCGGCCCTAATGTGGCAACGATTTTAGTTTGTCTTAACATCTTTTGCACGCTCCTGCAAAATGGCAACAGCTGGCAAGGTTTTTCCTTCTAAACACTCAAGAAATGCCCCACCTCCCGTGGAAACATAAGAAATTTGCTGATTTAGGTCATAGAGATCGATCGCAGCAAGCGTGTCCCCACCACCTGCGATGGAAAAGGCATCACTTTCGGCAATTGCAATCGCCAACGCCCGGGTTCCATAAGCAAATTGTGCAAATTCAAAAACTCCAACCGGGCCATTCCAAATGATGGTTTTAGCCTCATTAATAATGTCGACATACTCACTAACTGTCATGGGACCAATATCAAGGATCATGTCATCAGTGGCAACATTCTGTAACGACTTATTATATGCGGGACATTGTTCACTAAACGATTTACCGACTACTACATCAGTGGGTAAAGGTATGCGACATCCTTTTTCTTCAGCAATTTGGAGAATTTCTCGTGCCTCATCCAGTAAAGCTTCTTCGTAAAGTGAAACCCCAATTTCAAAACCCCGGGCTTTAAGGAATGTATTTGCAATACCCCCTCCAGGGATTAAGTAATCAACCAAAGTGACTAATTGACGTAATAAACTGAGTTTGGTAGAGACTTTGGCACCACCAACAATGGCAACAATCGGTTTCTGGGGCGCTGCGAGTGCTTTCTCTATGGCGTTGAGTTCACGAACTAATAAGGGACCTGCAACGGCAACTGGTGCATATTGAGCGACACCATAGGTAGAAGCTTGGGCTCGATGCGCTGTACCAAAGGCATCCATAACAAAGACATCACAAAGGCTTGCAAGTTTTTTGGCAAGCTGCTCATCATTATTCTTCTCACCCACATTGAAACGTACGTTTTCGCAAACGACTAACTCTCCTGGTTTAGCAACCACACCATTGAGGTAATCACTTACGAAATAAACAGGATAGTTCAAATGTTTTTGCAAGTATTCTGCAATAGGTTTCATCGAAAAGCGTCGTTCAATCTTTCCTTCTTCAGGACGGCCTAAATGAGATAAAACCATCACTGCCGCACCAGCATCTAAGGCTGCTTTTAAAGTGGGTAATGCCGCTTGCAAGCGTTGATCGCTGGTAATAATTCCCTCTTTGATTGGAACATTTAGATCTTCACGAATTAGTACCCGTTTCCCAGACAGGTCTATATCGCTCATTTGTATCAGACTCATCAATATCTCCAAACTGGGGTTTAGCAACTCATCATTTGATGTGCTGTATCAAGCATACGATTAGAAAAGCCCCATTCATTATCATACCAGGCTACGATTTTCACTAGGTTTCCAAATACTTTGGTTTGAGTAGTATCAAAAATAGATGATGCAGGATTATGATTAAAATCACAGGATACTAAAGGATCATCATTGATTTGTAAGATACGACTTTTGGCTTGACGTACGATGTCATTCACTTCTTTTACGGTAGTCTCACGCTTTGCTGTAAAGGTCAAATCGATAACAGAAACGTTAAGGACCGGAACACGCATCGCAAAACCATCGAGTTTTCCTGCTAACTCAGGTAAAACTAACCCTACCGCTGCGGCTGCGCCGGTTTTCGTTGGAATAATAGAGTGCGCTGCTGCACGAGCACGACGTAAATCTTCATGACTTCCATCCAAAAGCATTTGATCATTAGTATAAGCATGCACTGTATTTAATAAACCATATTCAATACCTAAGGCATCGTTTAAAGGTTTCACAACGGGTGCTAAGCAATTGGTGGTGCAAGATGCATTAGAAACGATGAGATCAGACGCTTTGAGCGTTTGGTGGTTCACACCATAAACGATGGTTGCATCCACATTTTTTCCTGGAGCGGAAATCAATACTTTTTTAGCACCCGCAGTAATATGCTGCATTGCTTTTTCGCGTTCAGTAAAGAAGCCAGTACACTCTAAAACTAAATCGATGTTTAACTCTTTCCAAGGCAGATTTAGAGGGTTCCGTTCTGCGATGATTTTGATTGCATGGCCATCCACTACTAACATGTCGCCTTCCACGCTGACATCAGATGCGAATCGGCCATGTGTTGTGTCATAACGGGTCAGATGGGCTGTAGTGTCAATTGCAGATAAATCATTGATTGCAACGATTTCAAATTCATTTTGTTTTTTGGATTCAAAAATTGCTCTTAAGATACAACGGCCAATGCGGCCATAGCCATTAATAGCGACACGTATTGTCATATTACTTCTCTCCAATTTTTAGTAATGAGTTACTATCTCAAGTTAAGCTTCTAATCGTTGCTACATTGCTAGGTTAAGGATGTTGTCATTCCCACGAAGACGGGAATCTATTCTTAAAGTAGCACGGTGCCTCGCCAGAAATGGGTTCCTACTTTCGCGGGAACGGTTGTTCTTTAACTTAATAGCAGTAAATCGTAGCCTGGGTAAGACAATGCCATGACCCGAGATATTTGATGGTTTCCCAGGGTGATGCTTTGCTCCACCCAGGCTACAAATTTATAATAATGTTTTAATGTGATACTAAGTCTTCCAAAGTTTTAATTATTCGCTCTACAGTAATATCCAGGTATTGATATGCCTGATTTGCTGGAGCTGATACACCGAAACGATCCAGGCCAATTACGGCACCTTGCAAGCCAACGAATTGGTACCAATAAGCCGAACTTGCGGCTTCAATTGCAATACGTGTATGGACGTTTTGGGGCAATACCTGATTTTTATAATTCTGGTCTTGCTCCAGGAATCGCTCTGCACAAGGCATAGAAACCACACGCACCTTAAGTCCACGTGTTTTCCCTTGCTCTGCGGCCGCGAGTGCCAACTGCACTTCCGAGCCTGTTGCAATCAAGATGGCATCCGGTGTGCCATCACAATCCATTATGATATAACCTCCCTTAGTTATTAATTCTGCTGCGGTTGCTCCATGGGGCAATGCAGGTAAATTTTGTCTTGAAAGCAGTAAGGATGTTGGCCCATTATGATGCTCCAAAGCGAGCTTCCATGCAACGGCTGTTTCCATTAAATCTGCAGGACGCCATACACTCATGCCTGGAGTCATCCGCAACATGGACGCATGTTCTACGGGTTGGTGGGTTGGACCGTCTTCGCCTAAACCAATAGAGTCGTGGGTAAAGACATAAATGACGCGTTGTTTCATTAATGCACTTAAACGGATGGCATTACGTGCATAATCTGCGAACACCAGGAAAGTACCCCCGTAAGGAATAAATCCTCCATGGACGGCCAGGCCATTCATGATTGCAGCCATACCAAATTCCCGTACCCCATAGTACAGGTAATTACCCGAGTAATCTTCGCCAGTGATGGCTTTGCTGCCTGACCAATCCGTATTATTGGAGCCCGTTAAATCAGCCGAACCCCCGAGCATTTCCGGCAACATACGAGCGAAATATTCGATACATTGTTGAGACGATTTACGAGTCGCGATCGCTTTGTCATTATTAAGGCATTGCTCAAAAAAAGCATTACTTTTACTTTCCCAATCATCTGGGAGATCGCCATTAATGCGGCGTAAAAATTCATAATGTTCTTGAGGATAGTGTTGTTGGTAGTCGTTTAAAAGAGAGAGCCATTGCTGTTCTTCTTTTTCGCCTTGCTCTTTATGACTCCATTGCTGATAAATGGCATCAGGGATCACAAAAGGATCATGTTTCCATTTAAAAAATTCGCGCACATTGGCAATGTCTTTTGCCCCCAAGGCGGCACCATGAGCTTTTTCACTGCCTGCGACGGAAGAACCAAGCCCGATTATAGTTTTGCATATAATCAGGGTGGGTTGGGTGGTATTGGCTTGAGCTTTAAGAATGGCTTGCTCAATCGCATCCATATCATGGCCATCGACTGCTTCGATGACTTGCCAATGATAGGCTTTGAAACGTTGTGCGGTATCATCAGTAAACCAGGAGTCCACTTTACCATCAATCGAAATCCCATTGTCATCGTAGAAGACAATAAGTTTCCCTAAACCTAAAGTTCCGGCGAGCGAACATGCTTCATGGGAAATACCCTCCATGAGGCAGCCATCACCTGTAAAAGCATACGTATAGTGATCCACAAGATCAAAATCATCGCGATTGAAGTGGGTCGCCAAAACGCGCTCTGCTAATGCCATTCCCACTGCGTTAGCTAGACCTTGCCCTAAAGGACCGGTAGTTGTTTCCACTCCAGGGGTATGACCAAGCTCTGGGTGTCCCGGAGTTTTCGAGTTTAATTGGCGAAAATCTTTCAAATCATCTATGGAGAGATTATATCCAGACAGATGAAGTAAGGAATACAGTAACATGGAACCATGCCCATTAGATAATACAAAGCGATCGCGGTTAAACCAAAGCGGGTTTTGCGGGTTGTGTTTTAAAAATTTGTTCCATAACACGGTGGCAATATCCGCCATCCCTAGAGGCATTCCGGGATGTCCTGATTGGGCTTGTTCTACCGCGTCTACACTTAAAATGCGAATGGCATTAGCTAATTCTTTGGAAAGATTCATGGATTCTCTTGTGCACTTAACTGGGTGTGATATTGTCGCTCAGAAGACAGGAATCAGCAAGAAAATAAGCGCATTTTTGATCATTTTTTTGCAAAAAGAGCTAATTTTGGCCTATTTTTTCGTTTTATGAGCATTCCTAAAACCACAAAATACCTACTTATAGTATAGATCGAATAACTCTAATAAAAAGACTTCCTTAGCACCAAAAGAGCATGTATATTTTTAATTGGTAAATACTCATGCATAGCAACAATAAATAGTTAAAATAGTTCATAAATTTTCTTTTTGTGTAATTTTATATATAATCAGACCTATTTTTTTACTTTTAAAGTTATTTATAGACAATAAACAAATGATAAATATAGAATTGTTTATTTGATATCCCGAAATTCCAAATTCATTTTAGGACATCATGACCCCACTAATTCGACATTTACAAGAAAGCTTTCCTGAATTATGTCTTCCTCAGGCTGGGCAAATTCCTAAGAACTGGGCATCAGAGCATATTCAAAAGCTAGGTCCGGGTTTTTATCGTAAGATAGTCCCTCTTCATCTGGTGTTGAATCTTGAATATAGCCTTTTAGGACAACAATTAAGAGCTAAATTCCTGTCGAAACAGGCAATCGCCCAAGAAGAGCTCAAAGAACAGCTGTTTGCTGCATTAATAATGGCTGAGCTTTTGGAAGAGATCTATAAAAACTATTTGATCATCCCCAGAGAAGTCACGCGCTTACGTCAGCAACAGAATTTATATCGTGAATTGTTAGAATTAATAGGCGCTCCTACACAAAAATCGAAAAAAGTAGAAGAAACTCCTTCGTTTACCCAACAAGTTCGCAATACCACCATCGAGATCAATTTATACCGTTTGTTATTAATCCGTTCCAAAAGGGCATTGGATCTCCTGGCTCTTCTGAAGACGAGCTCCGAGTCCTATCGAAATTTTGTCAAAATTATGGATACAGTAACCGATCCTATTTTGGCGCATTTATCGTGGTTTTTTTGGTTACCCCGTTTGTTAGTGAATCTAATTGTGCTAATAAAACATACGGTGCCGGGATGGTGGATGGATGATAAAGAGTACTCTTTAGGTTGGTATGTACGTCTGAGTACTCAATTAAAACGTCGCTGGTTCGAGTTAGGAAATGACATTGCCTGGGTTAGTTCCGGGTTCATTAATTGTTTTATTTTGACTGGTGCTTTGGCTCCATTTGGAATTTATGTATCGCTTGCTGTTTTTGCATTTGATGTCATCATGGCAATGACAAGAGCATATATCGAACTGAATCGTTTAAGCGAGCTGCGATCGCACTATGTGACCATGTTAAGTACTACAAGGGATGAGAAAGACCAAAGACAAATTAAGGAGCATATTAAGGCCATAGATAACCAAATTGACTTTGAACGATTTCGACTCGGTTCCCATGTAACCACGACCACTCTTATTTTTCTGGCAATGTGTTGTGCTCTTCCTATGTTTGCCGCGAATCCAATTATTCCACTGATTGCCGCAATGTGTTTGGTTACGATTTGTTTTATTAATTTTGCTATAGCAGAAGAGGTTAATAAGAGCCGGCCTCAAGATACCATTGACCGTTCAACCGCTTTGGCAAAATTGGGATTTTTTAACCAAAAGGAACAGCCCAAGGTTGTTCGCGATGTACAACACAATGAAGAAGATGATTTGCAACTGGATGGTCAATTGTGTTGTATCTAAATTAATGCAGCTATTATTAAACTCTTCCTTCGGATTACGGCGAAATCCTTAATGCTGCCAAATGATAAGCTGCTGAACACTCAAGTCTAAAACTTACCTAATAAGCGCCCAGGATTACTCCATGAATGATTCATCGAAGTATAGAGCCTTTATTAATTGAATGTTATGCTTTACTTCTTGTATCAATTTTCAAAGGTAAAGCATGTCTGCACCAGTAGGGTTACCCCAATTTAGTCGTATTGATGTAAATCATTTTCATTCTCATCTGGATGCCCTTTTAAAAAAGCATTTGGAAGAGGTTTCAAATTTGCTCAAAGAAAGCCCCCATTATACTTGGGATAATTTAATGTATCCCTTGGAGGATATGGCAGATGAGCTGGAGCGATTCTGGTCGCCGATGTCGCATTTGCATGGTGTCATGGATTCTCCAGAATTACGTAAATGCTATGATGCCTGCTTACCGCTTCTTTCAGCCTATGAATCGGCAATGGGCCATAACCATGAACTGTATGAGGCCATTAAATCCATTGATAAGCACGCGTTGAATCCAGTGCAACAAAAGTTGATTGCCGATAGTTTACGTGATTTTGAATTATCTGGAGTCGCACTCAATAAAGAGCGTAAAAAACGATTTGAAGCAATTCAGACGCGTCTAGATGAATTAACCAATCAATTTGAACATAATATTTTGGACGCCACGCAAGCATTTACGTTGCACATTAAAGATTCAGCGCGTTTGGCCGGATTACCGGAACACGCTTTAAATACAGCGAAAGAACTCGCGGCCGAAAAAGGCCTTGATGGACATGTACTCACTCTGGAATATCCATGTTACCAAGCGGTAATGACCTATGCCGAAGATCGGGCATTACGTGAAGAGATGTATCAAGCTTTTATTACGCGAGCTTCAGACCAAGGACCCAATGCGCATACCTATGACAATACACCTTTAATCAATGAAATTTTAGCATTGCGTCACGAAAAAGCCGAGCTTTTAGGTTTTAACAATTATGCAGAATTGTCCATTGCGACCAAAATGGCTGAGTCTACCAATCAAGTTAGAGAATTTATGAATGACTTGGTCAAACGCATCCATGACCAAGCTACCACGGAATTCAAGCAGCTGGAGCAATTTGCCAAAGAACAATTTAAGCTAAATCCGGTCAAACCGTGGGACGTGGGTTATTTGTCTGAAAAACGAAGACAAGCTTTGTTTACTTTGTCACAAGAAGATCTACGTCCTTATTTCCCACAACCTAAGGTCATGCAAGGGTTATTCGATTTAGTTAAAAAGCTGTATGGCATGTCAATTGAAGAAGTAAAGGGTGTGGATATTTGGCATAAAGACGTCCAATGTTATTGTGTGGTCGACGAACATGGAACGGTTCGAGGCTACGTATATACTGATTTATTTGCTAGACCCAACAAACACAGCGGTGCGTGGATGGACTCATTGCAAAGTCGCAGAAGATTGGAGGATGGTAAGGTACAGTTGCCGATAGCAACTTTGACCTGTAATTTTGCCAAAGCATCCGCCAATAAACCCGCGATGCTATCGCATGAGGAAGTAGTCACTTTATTCCATGAATTTGGTCATTGTCTGCATCACATTTTAACTCAAGTCGATTATCTAGGTGCTTCTGGCATCAATGGGGTAGAGTGGGACGCCGTAGAATTACCCAGTCAATTTTTTGAAAATTGGTGTTGGGAAAAAAGTGGTTTGGATGTTTTAACGGCACATGTGGACAGCGGTGAACCGATTCCCGAATCGCTTTTTGAGCGTTTGATCGCTGCTAAAAATTTCCAATCGGCGATGGCGATGTTACGGCAGATGGAGTTTTCTATATTTGATTTCCGTATTCATCAAGAGTTTATGCCAAGCCAAGATTCCTTGGTTGAGAATATTTTGGCTGATGTTCGTTCTAAAACCAGCGTGATCCCGGTTGTCCCATATAACCGTTTTCCACACAGTTTTAGTCATATATTTGCCGGTGGATATGCAGCAGGGTACTACAGTTACAGTTGGGCAGAAGTGTTGTCCAGCGATGCTTTTTCTCGATTTGAAGAGGAAGGAGTTTTAAATCCTAAAACCGGACGCGATTTCTTGCATCATATTTTGGAAGTCGGCAGCTCGAAGAAAGCGGCCGAGGCCTATAAAGAGTTCCGAGGCCGCCCAGCAACGGTTGATGCGCTATTACGTCACAATGGAATTCAAGGTTAAAGCAAACCTGGGTGAGAGCAAAGTCTCAAACCCAGGAAATTCCCTCTGAATTTTCAAAAGAAAACTGCTATTGTGTGTACATTTTATGTTATACTTATAGTGTACAAAGGGGGCGACCTGGCTTCGACGTGGGTTGCAAAACCAGAGGTGCATGCCGAGAATGAGAACTCTCGTAAATCAGACTCAAATAAATATAAATGCAAACGATGAAAACTTTGCTGGTGGGGAAGCTATCGCTGCCTAATAAGCACTTTAGATGAACCATCACTGTGTACTGGCCAATAAACCCAGTATCCCGTTCGACCGAGCCCGCTTATCGGTATCGAATCAACGGTCATAAGAGATAAGCTAGTGTCTTAATCCATCCCGTATTAAGATGCGAAATTCAGGGAATCGCTGTGTAGTATCCTGCCCGTCGGAGAATGCACAGTTAAATCAAAAGACACGGCTACGCATGTAGAGCTGAAGGCAGAGGATTTGCGGACGCGGGTTCGATTCCCGCCGCCTCCACCAATTAACTTGTTGATTTTAAAGAAAAAAACTAAAATATTCCTATGCGGCGGCACCAAGCCGGCACCATTTCAACAGATCTTTCTCCCTTTTTTACACTATTAAGGAGCAAATAATGGGAAAACTAGGAGAAAAATATATTGGTACATTTTGGGCTTATGACAAAGACGATAATGCTTATAAAATTAATGTATTTAGCTCAATTATTGATTGTGGAAATGCACAGGATCCAAATGCTACAAGACTTGGCTTGAATCGATTATGCACGGAAGATGGTTTGGCCGTTAATGTGGTTGATATAGAAAATGGTGAGTTTTTGATTGTCCAAACGAATACAAGTATCTATATGAAGCGGAATACCGATCTGCAATCTTGAACTATTAGTTTATAACAAGTAGTCAACAATCTAAATGACGACTCCAATCGTGAACTGGGCGGTATCCCGATTGTGAAGAACTATCTGGTATCCATCGACCATAAGTCTTAATAACCATTTCAACATCAACATGACCTAGTTGCTTAGATACCCACATAATGTTTTCCCCTTGAGATAACATCATAGATGCATATGTATGGCGGGTTTGGTAGGTGTTACGATAGCGAATACCAGCTCTTTTTAAAATATGCATCCATTGGGTACGACGAATTTGCTGCGATGTTTCCCAAGGTTTATTCGTTTGTGGATTATGAAATACTCTTCCTTTTAAAGAAAAAGTATATTGCTTTTGTTTCTCTAATGCTTCTAATGCTGGGGGTAATAATAAGACATCTCGAACTCCTGCTTCCGTTTTTGGCCCTTTCGCTTCTTTTGCAACTATTGTTTCTTCAACATGAATGATTTGATTTTGAAAATCTACGTCTTCCCATCTCAGCCCAATCAGTTCTGAGACCCTTAAACCTGTGAAAAAAGCGAATTGAAACAAGAAACGTACTTGACCTTCTGACTTATTTAATATGGCGTTTATTTCATCCACACTAAATGGATCCGGCTTATAATCACTCTTTTTTGTTTCTTTATTAAGTAATTTATCAACAATAATGCTATTAAGAGGGTTCTCTTTGATGTATTGATCTACTAGTGCTTGTTCTATGACAGCGCGCAGTGGGATTAGAATGTTCGCCACAGTTTTAGTAGTACAATTAAGATTCCTAATCCATTTCCTGAGTATGGCAGGCTGTAAATCCTGAATTTCAACTTTATCAAACATTGGGAATAGGTGGCCATCACAAACACGCTTATAGCCTCGGAAAGTGCTCGCTTCTTTAGTTGATTTCGCTTCTTCTAAAAACTCTCGAAGTAACTCACCAATGGTTATTTTAGATTTAACATGCCCAAAGATATAGGCGCGCTTTGAGTTAGGAAAATAATCCGTATAAGAAAAAGTTCCGCGTTCAATAGCATTTAAAATTTCACCACGAAGACGTTCTGCATATTTTATATTTGCAGCTGTAGCCTCAATTTTAATGGGTTCAAAGCAGCGAACTCCACGATAATAAAAACTGATTCTTAGGGTTGTTTTCCCTGATGGCCATTTTCTAACAACTACCCCATTTGCAGTTTTTGGAGCGTCGCTTGATCGCCGTTTTCCACCCATTTTTCAACCTCCACCAAGTTAATCCATAAATTACCATCTGGTCCCAATTTGCAATGTAAGCCATCTAGCCACATACCTCGCTTACGTTTGCAATGCACTGCGTTTGTGGTATCTCCAGTATCTTGGCAATATTTTTTTAATTTTACCCATTTCACGATATATCACTCCATTGATGCGCTGAGTTGTCGAAAGCCTTTAGGAAGAGGTAAATATTTTTTAAAGTGTTTTTCTTGAGTGTGTATTTCAAGAATCATTTGGTATAACCGTACTAATTGCAGCTCGGAAGAAAAATTAAGTGGTACGAAGTTATCGCAATAGATTGCACGAATATTTTTAATTGGGGAATTAGAAAGATCTGCAATATTTTTTAAGGTGTAGTTAGTTGACTCCAAAAGATATTGAATAATTCCTTTATAAATTTGTACCTTGGAATTGTTATCCATGAATAATACTCCTTTGACTATCTTATCCAGTAGCTAACTTATTCATTAAATGTCAAATTATCTGGCAATTTTATTTGGTGAACTAATCAGCAACATGATATATTGGCGATAATTATTCTATTTAAGATTATTTTAGCAGATTAATTGAATAAAATTATTCAATTAATGATAATTTACATATCATAGTATGTTTTTGTCAATCTATTTTTGAATAAATTTATTCATTTCGTTGGGTTATTATTAATGGCTGATATGACGTTAAGCGAGAATTTGCAACAACTCATGAGGATACATGGGAATATTTCTGTTAGTGAGTTAGCTCGGTTAACTGGCATACCTCAACCTACTATCCATCACATTCTAACTGGTTCTACGAAAAATCCACGGAAAAAAGCACTAGAAGAATTATCCCGTTATTTTTCTGTTTCCATCGATGAATTAATTGGCCAAGAACCTTTGCCTGCTGTGATTCCTGATGCTGTTAAAGAAAATTTGCAGATCAGTACCATACCTGTCATCAAATGGGAATCATTAAAAGAATGGCCTTCAGGAACAGCCAAAACTCAAGACACACAAGAAATATTAATCGATAAGAAAATTGACAAAAACTCTTTCGCGTTAATTATGCCAGACACATCAATGGAACCTCTTTTTCAACAAAATAGTCTTTTAATCTTTGATTCAGGTAAAACTCCTAAGGATAGGGACTTCGTAATCGTGCACTTATCAACAGAGGGAGTAATCTCTTTTAATAGATTATTTATCGAAAATAATACCTTTTATCTGCGACAAGGCTTAGAAGATGGAAGCCTTAAACTAACAAAATTGGACAAAACCCATGATCGAATTCTAGGGACACTTATTGAGGCACGGATTCAATATTAAGTTTGTAGTCATTAGGAATTTCTTCATGTAATCCAAATATAAATGGATTAAAGTTTGTATGAATATCGTAATGGTCTACTAGCTCCACCTTCTTTAGATATTTCACGACTAACCAAGCAGGAAAAACCATAAGGACTGCACAACTCATTTTCCATAGATAACCACAAATCATCATCCATCCAAGATGATGTTCTGTTAGCTTGCCAAAATAATTAAGCATATCAACAACTATTGTGAGCAAGGCTTGTCCTAAAGCTGTTGATAGTAGGCTTCTCATTATAAAAAATTTCCCCTTTAGAAAAATCTTCCACTTTGATAAAAGGTAAACATTAGTCAGCTCTCCAATAAGAAGGCCAATAAGTCCCGAACCCACATACCTTAACGTAGGATCAAATACAATTTCATATGCTGAGGCTTGTGTGAAAAACTCGGGTGCGGGTAGATGAGATACAGTAATCACAACTAAAGAAAATAAAAATTCAGCTAAGACACCAATCCAAATAAATAATCTGGGGTATGCATATCCGTATACCTCACCAACGATATCACAAATACTAAAAGTAAGAGGGAATACAAAAATACCTCCGGGCTCAAGCATCGATCCTATCTGAGTTATCCTGCTTGCTAAGCACACCGTTGATAGCAAAAAAGTTAAATAAAGACCGAGCAATAAGTAAGGGTATTTATATTGCTTCTTGCGAGTTAATGCGTCAAAAATTTCCTTCTTCAAAACATCTCCTTGCTACTGCTATTTATCTTTATTAACTAATTGATATTCTTTCACGGTCTCTCTAACACCAGCCATATAACCAATTTTATTTGCATCTTCAGGTTTAAACTTTGCTATTAATTCTTTATCTTTTGAAAGTTCTGAAGGAGATTTTTTTATAGTAGTTGCTTTAGATTTTGATCTGATTTCAAGCAGATACTCATCTACTTCAGGAGTCATGTGCTGCACCACGATAGAATAATCAGGTTTTAATCGCTCTACAGTAGCCATATAAGTTAAAGTACGGACGGTTTTAGTATCCAGATTCTCAATTAACTCGTTGTCCATAATAATATCGCTGATATTTTTTTCTTGTGTATGCCTCTCAGACAATTTAATTACGGCTTTTGTGAAGCCAGTTTTTTTACACTCAAAAATATCAACGATTTCATACTGTGGTTTTTTTGATGTTTCAGCCATAAATTCTTTTAGCATTTCAGCAAACCACTCATACCAACTAATCTTTTGTTTCATAATCCGTTACTCAAATTATTCCAATTGCACCAATGCTCTCTTTCCCATATTCAGGCATTAATAAATCATCAGGAAATTGTCCCTTTCTATTGATATACTCGCAGTGTTCTACTGACAAGCCATTCTTGGTTAAACATCGTTCTAATACTTCCTTAGTAATCCAATGCACAAACTTAGGTAACGAGCTTGCCCGTCCACTACTTTCATACTCCGCTGGTTCAGTTATTTCACCAGGCCATTCTTCATTATTCTCGACTCGTCTATTGAATTCAGGAATAAATCGCTGCCAGTTTTTCAAAAACGGTGTTTCGCAAACGATGTATATTTTTCCATTTGGAGTCAGCAGTTTTGATAATAAAGCCAATGATTCCTCTATTTTCGCACCTGAGAAAAAATGTAAAACACGACAAATCAAAATGGCATCAAACTGTTTTTCAGGAAGGCCAATGAGCTCATTAGGCAATTCACCGGGTACAAGAATTAGCTTACTACTATCTCCGGTCAAGGATTCACTGGAATCATCTGTTATTTCCAAGAATCGTTGGCGAACAACAGCTAAATTTTCAGGATCAATGTCATTGCAAAAAACTGTCGCTCCTTTTGCAATCGCTTCCAATGTTGCTGCACCAAAGGCAGCACCTATTTCCAGTACCTTACCCCCTTGTTTAGCAGATAAAGCTGCATGTTCAATGAACCTTTGTGAAACAGGATCGCAAGGTGTTGTTGTAAAGCCACCGAATGGATTATGTGTTTTTGTAAATATACCGGTACTTTCTCTGGATGATGGAGCTTCTACATGAGTAATACTTTTTGGATTAGCAGCGATGTTGTTATCGTGATCTATACTAAGCCCCTCTAGTTTGTAGATATTCCATGGAAGCTCAAGAGGTGGCTCTACTTCTGAGGTTAATTCATCAAATAGTTTTACTGTTTGATCAATCTGTGTTTTGAATGATAGAAGGAAAGTAATTGTGGGTGTGCCAAAGTGATGAGCCCATCGAGTAGCTCTAATAATCTTAAACTCATGCTTAAGGGATTCTGAGCTTAGATGACGGTAAAAGCCTTCAAATAGAATAGTGGCTCGAGTCATGCAGAGATATTGATTAACATCATGGTTTTCGATTAGTTTGTCTAACTCTGCTAGTAAAATGAGACTATTTTTTAAAACGCCATTAATTTTGTTATAATTTTCAACAGTTTCTTTAATCGCTTTGCAAAAATCTAAAACTTCCATTTAAATATATCCTACATCCTAAAGACTCTTGCAATATATAATTAAGACTAATTAATTTCAATAATTTTATTCAAATCATGATGAATGGCTTAAGAATAGACCGTAAGCATTAGCTATTCGTGTGATAAATTTGATTTTGTATGCTTTCAAAAAGAAGTGTAGGTAGACTAGGCATAAAAGCACAAGAAGTTAAAAGGAAAACACCTTATAAGGATGCCAATCATTTTTTTATTTAGATGCGATAGGCTTAACAGCCGAGTAAATATTAGGGTAGCTAATTATACAAGCTTCAAAAATAGAAAGAAGGCGAGCACTAGATATAAAAAAATTTATAAAAAAAGCTGTTGATAGCAATAAAATTAAACTAAATCATTTTAAATGAAAAATAAAAAAATATTTATACATAGCAAATAGGCTGAAAAAATGACTCTTAAATCAATAGCCTATTGTTTTTTATCCTTTCTTCTACTTGATTCTTTATTTTTTGGAGATCGTCTGGCATAAATTCTAAAATATCATTGAAAAGAGATTCAGCATTTTCAAGATCATCAGTACCTAATTCACAAGGTAATGGAAGCATCCCAGGCATAATTTCATCAGCATTTTTTTCCAGTGTATTTGTCATTTGTTTGAACACTGTTTCACTCAAAGGATATCTATAATTAAAATAATCATTGATTATTCTAAGTTGTTTTATACTATCTTCATTCAATTTAATAAACTTAACTCTTTTTAGAAGCCTATATAGATCATGTGTGGGGATATATCTGCTATTTTCCCATATATCACATCCTTTTAATAATAACTCAATGGCATAATGATAAAGTATGGAACATTGTTTCATAAGTAGTGGAAACTTATGCAACTCATGAGCAGCAGAAACCATCAAAAAAGATTCTTGTATAAATCTATCTACCTCTGTCTTGGGTATTTTGATTTCATCTTTGGTTAGCTTTTTTCTAAGAATGAAACTCTTATATCCAATAAAGTTATCAGGTAAAGTAGCAAACACCGAAAATCCCATCTTTTCATAAAATTCTTTTGCTTGGAATTCTGTTGTATCAACTTGGATAATGTTGCAATTATTATCTATTGCTAATTTTTCCAATTCCCCAAAAATTTTAGTACCAAGTTTTTTACCTCGATAATTTTCATGAATCCACATCGTAAATATTCGGCATAATTGTCCAAATATATCACCTTTTACACCACCAATAACTTCGTTTTCATTATTAGTTGCATAGATACAAAATGGCTTTGTCTCATACGCGCCAATAATTAACTCATTGAATCGTTTAAGATTGCTATACAGAATATTACCTACGGTTTTGTTTTCGGTGCAATCAACTACAATGTTAAATTGATTAGTCATTAGTCCTCATCATTGGTTGATTAAAAATAAATGGTTTCCTTTTGCTGTTAATTCATTTTCATAATTCTTATCTTGTCCAATCAGGCTTAATGCGTAATCTAAAGCTCCTAGAATTGTAGCTTTATCATAACCCCCCATTCCAGATTTAATCACCAAACCACCCAACTCAATTTTATGCCGAGTATCAGCTTTGCGTTTCTTCAATTTCTCCAGCGCCAGTGATTTTTCGCAACAAGCAAGAAGTTGTTTTTCTTTATCAATTTGTTTAAGTGTTGTCATTACGTAGCCCCTCGCCCAGTCTCAAAAATGCTGCTTCTAATCGTTGCATATTAAATTGATGAAGGCCATGTTTGTAGGCAAGAGTACCAATTTCAAGTTTGTGCTTTTGTTGTAACTTCTCTAACTTGATTTTAGCTTTTTCGATTCTATCCAAGAGTACTGCTTCCATTTGCGATACTGTCTTCGTAGACATAATCATTTCTCCGCAAATGAGTTAACAGATTTAGCGTACAGTGCCAGATCTCTAAAAGCAATAGGTCTTACCAATAAATTGAGCGCAGCGAAATTCAAAGTCCCTAAGTGAAACGAAAGGGCGCAATATACATTCTTTCGAATGTTTGCTAAAGTCATAAAAACAATGATGAAATACCACTAATGGATAGGTATTTTATTTAGAAAACAGCAACGATGGAGCAGCGCATGAAGGATTAAGGTTCATGGCCATCGCTTTTGCTCAAGTCTCGATTCATTCGCGTGCGAAAGGCCATAGTGCACTTGCTGCCAGCAGCTACAGAACCGCATCCAAACTTTATGATCAACGCACAGGCATTACTTACGATTACTCTAAACGCGGCGATATTGTTTTCTCAGAAATTCTTTTGCCTGATGGCAGTGCTCTTGAGTATAAAGATCGTGAATTCTTATGGAATCAGGTGGAGGGGGCTGAGAGGCGAGGCGATGCTCAGATTTGTAAGGACATTGTTTTAGCGTTACCTAAAGAGCTATCGACTGAGCACCACATCGAATTAACAAAACGCTTTGCAATGACTTATTTTGTTGAGCAAGGCTTGCCTGTGGATTTTGCGATTCATGATCATGGAGATGGCAATCCGCATGCACATATTCTGACGACTACAAGACGACTGGAACATAATAAATTTTCACATTATAAAGCACGTGATTTAAATCCTGTCTTTGCCAAGCGATTTATAGTGGAGCATGATTATTGGGGTGAGCGTTGGCGAGAATGTCAAAATAATTATTTCATAGAACATCAACTCGATTTATCAGTGGATTTAAACCACATCCTTAGTGA
Organism: Legionella sp. PC997; assembly: GCF_014109825.1. Taxonomy (NCBI): domain Bacteria; kingdom Pseudomonadati; phylum Pseudomonadota; class Gammaproteobacteria; order Legionellales; family Legionellaceae; genus Legionella; species Legionella sp. PC997. The sequence continues at coordinate 3,542,442 of NZ_CP059576.1, read as the reverse complement.
GAGGCATGCGGGTCGATTTCGCAATGATGCAGAGCATTATAAAGCGGAAGAAAACCAATTAATTAAATACGCACGTGCTGAGATTGCGCTTTCTAACCCTGAAGTGTTTCTTCAAAAAATAATGCAAACGCATAGCGTGTTTACGCGGCGTGATATTGAGCGTTTGGTATTTAAAACCTTTGATCATGCCCAGCATAGCAATGAGTATTTAAATTCAGTAGCCCAGACTTTGGCGCATCATAGCGTGGTTCATTTAGGTAAAAATGAGCGAGGTATTGATTCCTATACGACTCAAGAGCATTACATGAGGGAGGGGAATTTATTAAATCATGTAGAACAATTGTATACGCGATTTACTCATGTGAGTAATGCCTCACTAGATGGTTTGATTCAAGGCTATCAGTTAAACGATGAGCAAGCTGAGGCAATGAATTATATTACTAAAGGATGCGATATCAACGTATTAATTGGACGCCCTGGGGTAGGTAAAAGCTATTTATTAAAGCCGCTCAAAGAGCACTATGAGTCGATTAACTACCAAATACTAGGAACATCTTTATCAGGTAAAGTCGCAAAAGCATTACAAGCAGAAACGGGTATTCCTTCGTCTACCATCGCATCGCTTATTTATCGGTTACGTAATAACCAAATCACATTAACTAAAGATCATATCTTAGTGGTTGATGAGGCTGGAATGGTTGATGTTTCAAATATGGAATACCTTTTGGAGTCAGTAAACAAAGCTGGGGCTAAGATTATTTTAGTGGGGGATCCGGATCAGTTAAAGCCAATCAATAAAGGGGAAATTTTCAGAGGGATTGCCGCGCGAATTGGTTATATTGAATTGGAACAAATTAAAAGACAACGAGATCTGAACGATAGACAGGCAAGTCTTGCTCTGGCTCATGGGCAAGTGGCTGATGCAGTGAATCACTATTCGTCAAAAGGGGCTATTCATTTTGCTGATGAGTGTGGTGAAGCAGCAAATGCTCTTATTAATCAATGGCAGCAGAACCAAACCGCCGAATCCGTTAAAGAACACATTATTCTGGCTTTTACTAAGGCTTCAGTGGAGTTGCTTAATCTTAAAGCGCGTTCTGTGCTTCAAGAGCAAGGACTTGTTCAGAGAGAGCAGTATGAGTATCAGTCGCAAAATGGTGCGCAAAAAATACAACTGGCTTTAGGTGAGCGAATTCTGTTTCGTCAAAACCACAAGCAATTAGGCGTTCGGAATGGAGAACTGGCAACCATCATGCATATCAATGCGAATGAGTTACATGCAACGCTTGATAGCGGTGAGAAGGTCGTAATCCCTAAAACTTATGCCTTTATTGATTATGGCTATGCATTAACAGTTCACAAATCTCAAGGGATGACCATTAACCAAGCCAGTGTGTTTATTGATAGTCCTTATTGGGATAGGAATTTGGCTTTTGTTGCGATGACACGGCATAGGGACTCTTTAAATCTTTATACCAGTAAGCATCATCATTCTGATTTAAATGCGCTTATTAAAACGCTATCACGCAGTACGATTAAGGATAATGTGATTGACTGGCCTTTAGATTTTGCGATGCGCGCGGGATTTGAGCCGGATAGTCTCATTGGTAAAGCGATTAATAGTCTGACAAAAGCCGCTCATTTGATTAAAGATAAATGGAATTACATCGTGAATTATGAAGGTTATCTCAATACGCAAAAATTAAATGCTCAGAGTAAGCAGCATCAGCAAAACCGAACTCTTGGCCATAAAATGGCACAACTACTGGATGAGGCAGCCGAGTTACGAAAGCAACTTAAACGGGTTGAAAAAGAAGCCACTCTTCGAGGAGTAAAGCAATCAGAACATCCTCGTTTTGAAGCGTTGTATATGCAAAGCCTTGAGCGAGACAAGCGTGCTGCTCAAATTATGAGTGAGCAAAAGGGGCTGACTGGTATTACTAAAGGATTGGAGGCAGTTAAATCCTATGCCCAACGTTACGAACGCTATCAATCCCTAACAACTCTGGCACAAGTGCCTATGGGAGAGCGCCTCCCAGAGAATCTGGCTGAACGAGTAGCTCAAATTGATATTCACAAAGACCGCTATCACCTTAATTCTGTAGCTAAAGCTTATAATAAGTCTCCCGAGCTGCTCATCACCATAATCAAACAAGCCCAGCAACTCCAACAAGAAAAAATCTGGCAAAATCTCCGCAAGGAGTATCCGGTTTTAGCGCAGTACGAACGATTAAATACGCAATGCGCTAAAGCACAGAGCTATGCAGGCGAGCAACACCGTAAACAGTTACGTGAGACTGCCGCAGCCATTATGACGAACAAACAATTGGTGAGCTTCTTACAAAAGACTCTTCCAAAGATTGCGAAGGCGATTCACAAACATGCTGTGTCTTTGAAGGAGCAGGGGCATTCTCTTTAAAAAATGATACTCGACCTGACAATTGGCTCATCTTAACTTTAGGTTTTTCATTATCTATGTATTGACCTAAATAATGATTGGCTAGAGAAAGGGATAAAGCCACAATGGCAAAAATTAAAGGGGTTACTGGATTGCTAACCAGAGCTAATGATAATGAAGGTAAGACAAATGATTTAAAGATGAACAGTGATAGTGATAATGACAACACTGTGATATTAAGTATTAGCTTTTTATATTGGTAGTTATACAGGGCTGTGGCATGAGCTTCGGCCTTATTAAGTTCAAGTGCACGGGCTTCAGACATCGTATGGTTGGTTAATTGGCCTTTAAATGACTGTTTAAATTCTTCCAGTTTCGACAATTCAAGCCAGCCTCTAAGAATAAACATGCCTAACTCAAGCACTGAAAAGGCACAGTTGGTTTTTAAATAAGAAACAGGCAAAAAGGCAGTTGTAAGGCTATGCGTATCGATAAATAATTCAAACCATGAATCTGATAGGGCGTGCATGACTCCATCCCACGATGGGGATTCGTTGCATAAAGGTGTGACCACTGAAGCAAGGTTCATCAATAACCTCACGCTATGAAGAAGAATTCCTAGATATTGCATCACCACGCGTAAGGAATTCAGTATCACATCCCTCACAGCCCAATGTCCATCTGCGAGTAAGGGCAAGGCATGAGTGATGAGCACACGACACCGTGCGATTAAAATACGCGGCCAAATGGATTGAGACATCACTTTACGAAAGTGATGTTCAATCCACCATTTTCTTTGTTTAGGTTGTAGGTGTTTTACGTAATTGTAGGTTAATGAGTTGATAAAGTGTTCTGGTTTGAGTACTTCATTCTCATCTTCCTCCCCATCGTGCGTTCCATGCAGCGAATCAAGCAACCATTCATCCATATCAGGTTGCCGGGGTGTTTTTTTCATTTAGGTTTCTAATGCCTCCAAAAAGGATGAATTAACGGTTATGGGTCGAATAAAGGGATAATGCTGAATTGCCTGCATAGGCACTGCTACTACGTTATAAGTCTGTTGTTTCATGAACGGGTCTTGATACCAAATGAATTGCCTTGCTTTTACTGGTGGATGTCCGGTGCGCATAATCAGTATTTGATGCTCTGGCAAACGCATCACCTCATCGGGGCGCAGTAGAGGAATAGCCTGATAATTGTAACTTTTAGATTCAGAATAACCATGATGTTGGGTGCTTGAAGAACCTGCTGCGACTCGAACCGTGCGGGTTCCCAGTAATTTACTGACGTATTCTGCATCTTGAATGTCTTCAGTTGCAAAGGCGATTTTAGTTTTGATGTTGGTAAAAGCTTTGGCTTCATCTTGGGAGTATTGCTCGTAGGTTTGTGCGATGTATTGCATCATCAAGACACAGCGTACACGGTATTCACGAAGTAATTTCAGCGAGCGTCTTAGTCGTTCAATTCGTCCTAAAGAGGAGAATTCATCAATCAGGCATAATAACGGATAAGGCTCTTTTATTGGATCAGGGATTTCTTTAATCATCACTGAAATGAGTTGTTGCCAAAATAAGGTAAGTAAAGGCGAGAGTCGCTCCATATCATCGTCAGTAAACCCCACATAAATAGTCATGGGTGTGCTGCGAAGAGTACGCAAATCGAAGTCAGAATGTCGGGTTGCTGCATCAATAGTCGGGTCGTCAAATAATTCAAAATAACCTGAAAATGTTTCCAAAATAGAGCTTCTGGTTTTTTCATGATTATTCAGGTAGGAATAGCCGTTGCGGTAAAATTCTGGATCGAGATGCTCTGTTTCTTCCAGTTGCAATGCAAGCCAATCATCAAATCCTGCTTGTTTGATGAGACGGTTAATTTCACCTAAGGTGGTGGGGCGCTCTGGTGTATCGAGTAAGTATAGAACAGCTACTTTAAATAGTTTTCGTGAGGCTTGCTGCCAAATAGGGTCAGCTTTTTTATTATCTGGAATTAAAATGTGTGCTATTCGCTGAATATCTGTAAGACGCTGGACTTTATCACTAGAGATTAAGGATAAAGGATTATAAGCATGAGTTAATCGTGTTTCGTTAGCGGGTGCCCAGCAATAACATTTTTGACCTAATACTTGCTGCCTATAGCCAGAGGTTGCTTTAAACAAGGTGAGTTTCACGTCATTACAGACTACCGAGTAGGGGTAATTAAACAGATTAGGTATACCAATACTACGTGTTTTACCGCTACCTGTTGGCGCAAATACTAAAACATGCTCAAAGCCATTTGAATAAAGAGGTGCTCCGTATTTTTTACCAATAATGATGCTTTGCTCCTCAGATTTAAAAAACGAGGCTTTATTGACTTCAATACCATTGGCGAAGTGGGCATTACCTAGTACTTTATTTTCCGGTCTGAATCGTTGAAATAAAAAAAGGGTCAGTGCGATGAGGCTAACCAGAAAGACACCGCCTTCAGTTTTTAAAAAATCCAGCCAGAGCGTGTTCTCTTGGTGGCGTTGCCATGCTAAATTCAAAAGCCCTGACAGGGGCTGTAACTCATTAAGGTAAAACCAGCTAAAAACACAGTATCCTAGTAAAAACAGTCCGAGACTAAGGACTAAGCCAATCGCGCTTATGGATGCCAAATAGCGATATAGCCCTTTGGTGAGATAACCAATACAACACAGTGCCATTGAGGCACTAAGACATAAGGCAATACCTAACTCACCTAGAAAGCCATGATGAATTAAATCGGGTATCACCCAAGGAGTAGCAAAGGCGAATACTCCCGTCAGAACTAAAGCGGTTTGACTCGTTATCTGGGCTATGATGATGAAAATGAGTAGGAATGCTACTTTTTGATTATGCGTGTTTATAATACACCTCCACTAAACGTCTGCCTGAGGCTGTTTTTTGTAGTTGCACTACGATGTCTATTGCTTCATGAAGTACTGCGTAAATGTCGGCCTCTAGCATCCCAGCAACTTGATTTAATTTATACAGTTGCGCCATGCGCATGAAAGCAACCTTGGGATTGTTCGCATGAATGGTGGCTATGGAACCGCTATGTCCTGTGGAGCAGGCGGAAACAAAATCAAAAATCTCTTTGCCTCTGATTTCTCCCATGATAATGCGATCAGGTCTTAGCCTTAAGGTGGCTTGCACTAAATCTTGCATGCTTAAACGTGGTGTTGCGTCACCTGTTTGCTTTAATGCTTTGAGTCTTACTTGATTGGGATGGGGGCTGTCTATTTCATAGGTGTCTTCAAGGGTAATAAGCCGCTCATCCAAAGGAATTTCGCTTAAGCAACTGTTTAAGAAGGTGGTTTTTCCTGAGGAGGTTCCTCCTGAAATAATGATATTTTTTTTATGGATAATGGCTTCACGAATAAACTCAGGCCAATTTTTAGTTCCATATAACCCTCGAAGGCAATGCTCTTCATAGGTCTGTATGGACTCATCCAAGCCCACTCCTTGTGCATGAGAGAAAAAGCCTTGCTCGTTGTATTCACTAAAGCGTACCTGTTTTAAAGTAAATTTTCGTATTGACAGTGTTTCATAAAGAGAGGCAGGTGGAATCACCAATTGCACCCGCGAGCCATCTTTTAAGTTACCAGACAGAAGGGGCGAACTGTCTGATAGGGTCTGTTTGTTTTCATTAGCAATTAACGCAAATAAACGGCGTAGATAGGAGGTGGTAAGAACAGGCACATCAAACCGCTCTAAAACTCCGGCACGCTCTATATAAACCTCTTGAGGTTTATTCACTAAGACCTCAGAAACCTGAGTATCGCTTAAGAACTCATAGAGGGGCGCTAAAAGCCCGGTTGACCCGGGCGAATACTGTGCTTTGGGTGCATTCATATTAATGAGTTCCTGCAACACGGTAAAAATCCAAATCGTGGGCAACAAAGATTTTAATCTCAGCCCCTTGATTGGTTTGTAGGGTGGTATTTTGTTGCATGTCTTGTTGCAATGTTTGATTCGCTGCTTGTTGGAAAGAGCCTGCAACATTCATGCGGTACTGTGACATGGAGTTATATTCATCCTGCCCATTAACGCCGCCTGTTGCGGAAAAAGCGCCTAAGACAGAGAGCAAAGCCCCACTACCAAAACGCTCAAAGAAATGGCGGTCAACGTAATCCGCAGCTACTCCTGAGCGCCCTATAGCATCACTTCCCGGGCTGTTTAAGGTAACTTTAACCCCATCAGTGAGTTGGATTTGATTCCAGACGATAAAGATACGGCGTTGTCCTTGGGTAATGGCCGTATTAAATTGGCCAATAACTGACGAGCCTTTGGGAAGTAATAAGCGATGACCGGATAAGGAATAAATATTTTGGGTTGTGATGGCTTTGACCATGCCCGCTAACTCTGCGTTAATGGCTGTTTCCAAGTTTGCCGGAATCATTTCTCCAGCAGGGACTGTCCAGTTGGGATGTGGCAAACGCTTGGCAAAGACGGTGGTAATGTCGCTTTGCTGATTTAAAAACTGGGAGTTCGCATCCTTTCCTGTTAAGGTCTTGGTTTGCTCTTTAGAGCTTTTTGCGGAACTGGTTGAGGATTCAGTACCATTGGTATTAAAAAAGGTAGACGGTGCATTCATTCTAGCTAAGGTTTCTTTGGATACCGTAGTTTGATGAGTGCTGCGAAGTTTTGGTGGGTAATTGGGGTTGCCTCCTTGATAGCCGCTTTGCGATTTATTTTGTTCTTTTAATGAAGCGATTAACTCAAGATTTTGGTTCAACGCATACGCTGAGTTTTGCTTTTCTCGTTCCTCTAAGGCTTCAGAACTATGTGATTTAGGCAAAAAGCCGCTTAAGGCAATTGCAGCGCACAGCGCAATCATACCAATCCATAAAATTCTATCCTTCCATTTCGTATGACTTTCTTTTTTAGCCACTTTAATTCTGTTGCCTACACCCTCAGGCGTTTGGTTATCTGGTGTCATTGGGGTCTCCTGTTTGCAGCAATTCGATTAATTTCTTGAGCATTAAATACGGAAGTAGTGAGTCGTCCTTGGCGAAGGGTAAATTGAGGGGCTAGGCGATGGACTACGATGTACTTTCCTTCTCGGCGGGTATTGACGGTGGTCTCTTTCCCATTGGCATTATCTACAGCAAAAATTGCAGGAACCGCACCATTTGTCGTGAGTTCAAAATAAGTAAACTGGCCATCATCAAAGACATGTTTAGGTACTAGCTGGGGACTGCCACTAAAGCGATAAGCTGAGTTCACTACTTTGGGTTGTGGTGGTGTGGCGGCTTTGTGTGTATTAATTGTAGGCCGTGGTTTTACCTCAGGATAAACGAATTTTAAGGCATAGGTTTGTTCGTGTGTTGGCTCTAGCTGTTTATTGCTCTTTAAATGAAAGTAATAAGCATGCTTATTGGTAATTACCGTCATGTTGGTATTGGAATCAAAAGATGTAGGCTTTATGAACACGATGTTGCCCAGTTCGGGGTGGTGCGTGACCATCCATGCAGTGGTATCACCGCCCTCAATGTCCAGTACTTCTTCTTTCTCTGCAAATTGAATTTGAGTAGTTGTGAAGGGGACTCCATCAACGGGTACTACATCGTTATCACGATAGATGACTTGTTTCATGCGTATATCTTGAGGCATGGGTTTGGGATTGTTTTGTGCATAAAGGCTTGTCATAGGAAGAAGACAAGCCAAACCGATTGCTAATTTATTCATGCGTGAGCCTCCGCTGCTCTGAGTTGTTTGCTGTAACGGGTCACTTCAAAGCCATCCCAATTTTGCCAACGGGCTTCGGGCGATGTGGGTGGGGCGGTGTAGTGCCATGAAATCATTGCGTTGTACTGTGTTGATGTGGACTTGCCACTCATCTTGTCGGTATCCACTAGACTGAATACCACTTCTGCAAGCGCATGATGGTCTTTGTGCAGGTCTTCTTCATTCGCTAAAAGGGAATCAAGGAAATTAATGCTGTAGATTTTCACTTCACGTTTCATCTGATTTCCCAATACATGAATGGGTGAGGACTTATTAGATACCTCATGTTCATTAACGTATTCCTTGGTAACCGTGTTATTGGATAGCAAGTGAATTAATTCAAATTGCGCACGATAACTGGAGACATCAAAAGACTCACGGGTCTGGATGTAACGCGCAATGTCGCTGCGGACTTGGTCTTGGTTCATTGGCGTGTGTTTGTTGGCTACCGCATCCACTGTTAGTACCCCATTATCATAATGGTGTATTAACAGCGGTATTAATGTTTGGTACTGGCTCAGTGCAGCAACGGCGATTAATGCCATGACATTCAGGGTCATCGAGGCTAAAAAGGCGATCTGATAACGCTTGCGCGATTGATCCACCCGTCCAAAAGTATCATCAGCCCAGGTTCTTGCGTGGTTAAAATAACGTGTTAACGATGGTTTTTGGTTCATTAAGCACCTCTTCGTAAGTTCTTATGGAGTTGTTTGAATAAATTGGTCGCTGCATGGGTTGTTTGCTTTCCTCCCTGAATAAGAGACGATGCACCGGAGCTGGTTCCTTTGCTTGCTTTATTCATGGCCTTTTTGGCAAGACTTCCAGCGCCTAAGCTGCCGGCAATTAAACCGCCCATCATTGCAGCCCCACTTGAAGTGCATACCGAGCCGCCAATGCTTTTGCCTATATTGACCGCTTGAAGAATACCCATCACACACAAACAGGCCACTATGAAAATAGGTATCCAAATGGCTGCTGTCACGGGGTTATCATTGGTTGTAAAGGAGGAGGTTACCCAATGCAGTAAATGAACACAGAGGCCGACCACACTGGACACGAGAATAAGCACAAACGAAAAACCAGCCAGTACGCCAAGCCAGCGTTCGAAAAAAGATTTAGTTTGATCAAAGAGGGTGAACAAAATGAATAATGGCGCGGTGCATAGAAGAACGGCCATCATGAGTTTCGCAATCACAATTTCAATAAAAGCTAAGCCCACCGTAATACTGCCTGATAAAAACACCATCATCCCAGCAAAATAGGGTGTGAGCTTTCTTAGAGAACCTGCTTCAAATAAATCGCAACCTAACATGGATATTTCATTTAAGACATTTTGTAATCCTTGGTTGATGGAATTGCCTAAGCCCTGTTTGTGAATGGCAAGCATCAGCTTGGTTGCAATCGTTTCACTGCCACTAATAAATAAATCGCAGGCATAAGATGAAAAAAAGTCCCAATTCATAGCAAACAAATAAATGAGGCCTACCCGAATGCTAAAGCGAAACAGTTCCTGTTGGGGTTGCTCAATCAAGCCACGTGCCACCGCATATCCCTTAAGGATAATGTAGAGCACAATCATTGAGGCTAATGGGGCTTGCAGCAGCGATGACAGAGCACGATAGCCATCAAAAACAAACGTACGGGTTATGGAATCAAGCTCATGAGCTAATTGAATCATAAAATTGTTATACGTTGTGGTACTCATCAGTGTTTCCCACTAATAAAATGAGGTTCATGAGTTGCCGCATATTCGGCATAATCTTCTGCAAGTGATGCAAATACAGCATGGTCGGTTAAATCATTGACGCTTAGGTGTTCAAAGCCTGCTGCATGTTGTTCTTTGGCAAAGGATGTCATTGCCTGATAGAGCGCATCACATGAAAACTCAGGGCTTTTTTTACCGTCCATACACTCCAAATAGGCATAGCCATAAGAATCTTTTTGTATCGGGATATGAAGGCGTTTTTCAGCATTGGCAGACGCATTAAGTAGAAACTTAAGCGAATCTTCTTTTGAGTGAGTGGTTAATGGGTTTTTATGTTGGCATGCGCATAGGATAAGAACTCCCAGCAACGACAAACTTTTCAGTAAATTCTTCATTATTTACTCTCCTGTAAGGAGGCTTCATTAATCGGATATTGCGGACAATAGCGGCCAAACTGAACGCAGGGGGCATCTAAATCAGGTGGTGTTGATGAACAGCCATTCAGCATACCTAGTAACAACACGCTAAAAATCCATTTCATAGTCATCATTCACTCCTTATTTATTGGGTAATCGGTTAAAACGTGCGATCTCGGCTCTATCTTGTAAGCCTGCTAAACTGTCTTGTGCTGCTTGTTGGCTCATCAGGGCTTGCAAGCGCAAGCTCATCAGTTGAATAAAACCAATTTCAGTGAGCAGTCGGGAATTTAAATCAATGGCACCTTTAGTATTGGATGAGTGCTCAATCTGTTTGGACAGCTTATGAAGCGCTTCCATGTGTTTATTGATTTCGTTGTAGCTTTCTGTGGTTTGCACGAGGACTGCGCGATTGACGGCTTTATCTTCCTTAAAGCGTGCTGCTTGAGCAGGGGAGGTATTCGCTTTAAAGTTCGTCTCATCTAGGGCTGGGTGGTTTTTTTCATAAGCCTCAACCAGTTCTTTATAGCGAGAAGAGTTACCACCAGATAAGTTTTGTAAAGCATCTTGCCACGTGCTGACTGGCGATTGCCAACTTTGCAAGCTGTCTAATCCATTATTAAGATCACCAAAACCATAATGTCCTGAATTCATGGATTTTAATTGATTTAAGTTCTCCACTTGGGCTTGAGTACTTTCATAGGTATCACGCAAGATTCGGTATTGTTCTTGCAGTTCATTGAGTTGCTTTAATGACAGTGCAATCATTTGCGCATCTTCCACTCCTAATAAATCGGCGTGACTTATTGGTGATAAGGCTAAGAGCATTGAAAATAAGAGGGCTTTTTTATTCATAAGGCACTCCGTTCAAAAAAGGAGGGCAACCATGCTTTCGGCTCTGTGCCTAGTTCATTCATCAACTCATCAAGTAACATCACTGATCGGGTATTGCCTGAAAGCACGCGAATGAAGTCACTTAATTCACTCAAATCAAGACGACATAACATGGACTCATGTTCTTGCTTGTAAAGAAACAGCCGCGATTCAGGCGTGCTTTCTCTGATGGCTTCAAATTCGGATTCAGTCAGTTTTAACGCATCAATGTAGGTTTCTTTCTCGGCACGTGGGTTAGGAAATACAACCAAGGTTGCCAAGTTATCCAATACGATATGGCGAATGGGTGAGTTGATTATGCTTTGTGGCGATTGGGTATCAAAAATAAAATGACCGTTCTTTTTTCGAATAGTGGGTAACCATTCACGCAGTGTTTTTTCCCAGAAAGGGGATGCGAGCAATTGCCATGCTTCGGCCAGTACAAATGAGGTGAGACGGCCATCAAGGCATTGGCGCATGCGGTGTAATAAATATAAGTATACTGGTGTTGCGATTAATTGCGGGGTGCTGTCCATCAGGAAGGTGACATCAAAGCCCACTTTATCAAACTCAAGATTTAATGCATCCGATTCATTATCAAATAGCCAGTGATACTCTCCATCAATCCGCGTGTCATCTTGTTTTAGCCACCTCTTAAGGTGTGGCCAACGAGGGAAATCAATCGGTAAATATTGACCAACTATGCTTAGTGTTCTGTATTCGGGGGCTAGCTGTTCATATGCATAGTCAATGCACTCATTAATCGTTTCACCGAAGAGGCTGGGAATCATTTGTTCGTGCTCTTCTAAAAGCAGGGTAGCAAACCATGACTTCAAAAAGGAGCGATTCTCTGGTGTGTCGGGTAGTTGCAAGGGATTCATCGCAACAGGCTGGGAAGGTGCTATTTTAATGTAGCGACTGTTCCCTGAAGCTAGGATGTATATCTTGGAGGATTCATCTCTATCCAGAAAAAAGCTGCGCCCACCAAAACGCCCCATTTGCGCATCTAAAAAATTAACTAATGTTGTTTTTCCGGCATTATTACCGCCGAATACTGCTGCATGGCCTTTAGACGGGTTGGTGCGTGAACCACGTGCATGATAATTAAAATACACAGGTGTTTTGGAGGGCGATTCAAGCAGAGTGACTGCACTACCCAAAAAGTTGTCATGTGAATAGCCTGATTGGGTGTTATGAAGTGAACAAAAGCCTGCAAAGTTTTCTGAGGTAATGAGTGAGGCTCGGGCAATAAAATGAGGGTTACAGGGGATTTGACTCCAAAAGGCAGGTTCTTGGCCTAAGGTTTCTTTGACCACTACAATGCCACTGCTGGCATAACGCTTAGTTGCTTCCAGTATCAAGTCGTCCAACTGCTCTTGATTGGGTGCAAGAAGCATTAAGGTGTGATGATGAGCACCGAGTAAAATCGTTTCACTGGCAATGCCATCTTCTAACTCAGTTAATGCGTTCATTTGGCTGAGTGCTTTGTCTTCGGCGTTAATTAACTTAGAGCGCTTTTTAGTAATCTTATCTAAGGCATTATCACGCCCAATAGGGGCAAAGGTATGGGTGGAAATAAATTCACAGTCAAGTGAGAGTAAATTATCCAATAAGATACTCACGGTATCGGTCGGGTATTTCTTTAAAGACAATAACGCACCAAAGGTAGATTCATTTAAGGTATTCCCTTGAAATTGGACGTACTCGCCAAACAACAGTTGGTAACGGCTTAAATACTGCCCCAGATGACCTTCTGGATAGAGAGTTTCTTTCTTAAAGGTACTGGAAATGGTATTGGCTATAGGCGGGTTGTACTGTGGTTGTGGGTAGGGCAAGGATTGTCTTGCATTGACTACCAAACTCAAGAACTCTAATAGTTCGCTAAATCCCTTCTCTTCATCCTTATCACCTAGACGGCGTGCACCGAAGGAGGATAAGTTAGCTTGCAATTGGCTTACGGCATTATTGAGTGTGGCGCAATTTTTTTCTCGCTGTAAGTGCTTAAGTTCAGTGCTTACCTGACCAATGCCTTTGAACCATTCAATCCAAGAACCTGTTTTACTCGAATCATCCCCTTTTAATACTACGGTGAGATACAAGGTATTTTCATAGGCTTTGCTATGAGCAAAACGTTGGTGGTAACGTTCATTGAGCGCTTGGGCAAACTCAGATTGAAACTCACCTGTGAGTACACGAGATGCTTTATGCCTATGAGTTGTAATATAGACAATAAAACGTGAATCCAAACCGATTAATGCTTGATGCAGTAAAAAGAGTTGGTGATTTAATAGTTCCGGCTCTGCCACTTCAAAAGAAATACCGTGCACTCGCAATACTGAACCAATTAAACCCGATTGAGATTCAAAAATACTGGGTGAATTTAAATGGGTGATAGGAAAATTATCGGAAACTTTCGCTTCAAGCGTTACGGGTTTTACTATTTTAAAACGGTTCATAAGCGCGCACCTTCCACAGAGTTTTATTTGGGGCGTGAGGCAATAAATAGCATTTGGCACAAATCGTAAAAAAATGAATGTCGTAACGGCATACCAACCAGCCAAAAACATGCAAGGGTATAAAAATAAGACCGTAGAGTGGGGATATGCCTATAAAGGCACACATTGAAACCATCAGGTTGAGGATGTGGTATTCAAAGGTGACGCCTAGGGTCATTGCAGGTCTTGTCAGGGCATTAAAAAGTGGGCTGCTTTTTAGTGAATTCATCTAAGTACTCCTTTAACCAATAAAGGTATTGTACAAGGTGGAACCACCAAAAATGATGCCTAATCCCACTAGAATCATTGAGAAATACTCTTTGGGAAATCGTTGCCGATACAAACATAAGTAACCTGCTATGATGATGCACAGTACTCCGACAGAGCGTGCAAGCCCTCCTTGTAGATAACGGGCAGCTCTATCGATAATGCTTTCAATACTCTTCGCATGTGATGTTGCGGGTAGAAGGGCGCATATCATTGTCCAGTAGGCCAGTGACACGCTATTTTGTACTTTTTGGCGTTTGTTCATCGGGTACTCCTTGTTAAAGAAGCCAGTTTTTCTTGCGCCAGATTTTGGGAAAAGACTTCTTCTCGCGCGATATCAATGTGCAGTGGGGCATCGATACCAATGCTAATGACATCATCCTCTATTTTGATGACCTTCATCTGTATGCGACCTTTATCCATAAAAATCTGCTGTCCTGCCTTTCTGGTTAATACCAACATATTGCTCTCCTTTTTTAGGCTAAAAGTTCCATACAGCGTTTTACGTTCTTGTTGACTATTTCCACTTGCGCTCGTGTATCAACTGGAGCCACTCTAAACTGCTTTCGTTTGTTAATTTGTTTGCAGTAACCGATCATTTGCGGTAATGATGGGGGCATTTCATAGTGATCCCGGCAGCCAATAATGGCTTCCTGCACTACTGCATCAGTAAACCCGGTTAAGCCCTCCAGCCATTCTTTCTTAGCAAACTTCAAAAACTGCTCATCTTTAAACTGGCTTCGCCAAATATGCCCGTAGAAGGCCGCGAATTTTGAGAACAATAAGTCAATACGTTTTTGTTCCTTACTGGTATCGCTGGAATGAGATGACATTGTCTGCTCTTGATTCTTCTTCATCACAGGGAGGGCAGAACAAGTCTGCTCCGGTGTTATTTGGCCTAGTATTTTTTTCATGCTTTGCATGAGTGTTCTCCTGTAATGCGTCCATAAATAATTCGTCCTCCCAACTGCGCTTGGCTAACCAATTGGCGGGATATTTCCAAGGAGGTACCCATGAGCCTTGTGCTTTAAGTTGGTTTCTGTGTTGAAGTTGCTGCTGTAATGCAAGCATGATTTGCTGAAATAGCTCTGTACTCGGGTTAAGTTGTTCAAATGCAGCTTGAGCGTTGTTCTTGGATTTCTTCTCGGGGTACAACGACCAAAATTGTTCGAATTGGGATAATAAATAAATATAATAATTATCTTTATATAGAGGTATGGCGGCTTTTGATGGGGTCACTATGTCGCCTTTTTCAGCTTCAACTCCGGAAAAGCCAGTGTTTAATTGATCTGTAACGGGTGGCTTTATGGTGGCTTTCTGTGGCGGGTTTATGGCGGCTTTATTTTGAGCAGAATAATGCGGTGAAGCTAAAAGGCATTTTAAAATTAAATGCATTCCTTCAGATTGCACTTCTACTAGCCCAGCTCGAACCAATCCTGAAACCGCACGACGGACTTGATCACGGGAAAAACTCTGGCTTTTTATGCCTTGATGCGGCTCAACATACAGTTGCTCAGAAATAGACTGATGACTGATGCCTCTTTTGATTCCGACTATTCCGGTTTTAACGTCCATATAAGGTCGTATCCCTCTTAAATAAGTCAGTTGCTGGATATGGGGCAACCCACTCATTGCCTCTAACTCATCACCATTAATCACAAAATCCATCATGGGTAATATCCCTACTCATCCTCGTTATTATTTCCATATTGTGATATCTTTATAAAAACATAAGATTTATATTCACTAAATGTGAATATATAGACTAATTTATATCACATAATGTGATATTGCAATAGTGATTCTCAATTTTTAGGGGTAAACTTGACTGAGCTAAATATCAAAAAGGAAATTGGCAAACGTATTCTTGAGGCACGGAAGGCTAAAGGCTTAACGTTAAAGACTCTTGGCGAGCTTGCTGGGGGGTTGAAACAAACGCGCTTGACGAATTGGGAGCAGGGTGTGCGTACTCCGGGTCCGGAAGAGATTAAATCGCTTGCGCAGGCGTTGGATGTTTCACCTGCTTATTTGATGTGTTTGTCGGATAACCAGCTTCTCAAGGAAGCAAAAAATCCTAGTCAGTTAATACCGCTTTTGGATTATCAGCAAGCTTGCGAGGCTAATTTGCATACTGGTGCGGAGACATCTGGCGATAAGGTTTTTATTGCTGTGAGTACGGCTTTACAACCAGAATTAAGCACGGCTGCATTTGCCTTGAAAATAACAGATGACAGTATGATACCTGAAATTAGAATCAACGATGTACTAGTGATTGATCCTCTGGTTTTGCCAGAACCGGGTGATTTTGTGGCTGTTAAAATTACTGGTAAGCCAGAAACAATCATCTGCCAGTATAAAAAATTATCTTATACCTCAGCAGAATTTGAGCTGTTAACACTAAATGATAATTGGCCAAATATTAAGGTAAGTGATGGTATTGAAGTTAAGATTGTAGGTGTTCTAGTTCAGAATCTTAGATGTTATAAATCTCCATCAAAGTTAAGTCATAAGATATAAATTAGCAGTTTTATCGAGATAATGTTTTACCCGCTTCCAGTTGGGGCTAACCTGACTTAATAAACGATAAAACTTATCGCTGTGATTATGTTCAGAGTGGTGGCATAGCTCATGGAGTATCACGTAATCAATACATGCTGTCGGCGCTTTAATGAGATGAGTATTAAGCATTATTTTCCTATTAACCCCACAGCTACCCCATCGGGAACGCATAGCTCTTATACTTATCGTGGGACGTTCTTTTATCCAAGGGACAGTCAATATAAGTTGATCCAATCTCTTGCTAAAAAACTCAAAAGCTTTCTGCTTATACCAATCTAACAAAAGTTGGCGTCTATGCTCTATACTCCTTGCTGCAATAATTTGAAGTTGACCGCGTACTAATTTGACTTGCGGTTTGGCTTTTGAATCATCAATCACTTTGAGCAAATATTTTTTACCCAGATAGTAATGACTTTCGCCGCTTAAATATTGTCGAGGAGTAATATAATCTTGCTGAGATTTGAATACACGTAATTTGTTATACACCCATTTTGCGCGTTTATTTACAGCCACAATAATTTCATCATGAGTTGCTGATGGAGGTGCAAAAACAATAACCTGACAATCAGGTTTGACTTTAATTGTGATGCTATGGCCTTCTTGTCTTTTGGGTCGAAGCTCAAAAGGAATTTTATCTATCCCGAATGTAATATAGGATGTGTCTGTAGACATCGATTATCCTTAATCATATTGAAATTAAACCCACACGAACAATTTGAATAATTTGTTCAATAATGTTTTTTGCATGTTCCATTCCAAAACCTAAATCTTTGCACGCTTTGAAAATAATAGGTAATAATTTTTTTCGAATGTCTGCTTCTGTATTTTGTTGATTCAAGGAATGTTCCGCAATTGAAACATTAATTAGTTCATCCACAGTAAAGGCAAGATCAATCCATTTTTTTTGTTCTTCTTCTGTGAGAGTTGCAAAAGAAACAGGAAGTTGAAGCTTGAATACTCCATAATAAGCTTGCGCATGGTGATTATCAGAAAAATCTGCTGGAATTTCCTTTAGTTTTCTGTTCAGCACATCATGTTCAAATTCTTGAAATAGTAAATATTGTTTTAATGGATGTTCAAATAGTTCGTCTGCCTCTTTTATGGCTATTTTTAAAAGTTCTGAAAATGTTTCTTGCGCATAGGGATCATCTCTTAAATCCTGTTCTATCATTTTAGCTATGCGTGTTTTTATGATATCTGTTTCGTTTCTTGTTTTTTCTTCATTCCATTCTTCGGGTCGCTCTTGACGTCCCATTTTGCCAACTTCATATACACCTTCTGGCTCTTTAATTTGCACACCAACAACATGTTTATCCATGAGTTTTTTTACAAGCTCGGCGTATTTATCATATATAATGATTTCACCTGCATCGAGTTTGGCAATTTGGCGCAGGCTGGTGAATTGTTTTAATGTCTCTTTATAGTGAGTACGTTGGGCATCGGTAATACTTTTGTCATCAAAAAAGCTATCAGACTGTAAGGCAACTTTGAGACAATTCGCAAACTCACTCAGTGCATCATAGAAATCCTCTCGAACTTTCAGGTTTGTATCGACGAGGTCTCCATCAACTTCTTGTATTTTGGGGATAAGTACTTGCCTTAGTTGTTCAAAATCGCCTTTGTTTTTAACTTCTTTGAAGATTTTCCATAATGCATCATAGAGCAGGGGAAGACGTTTATATTCACTAGACATTTGGTGATATAAACCATCTAGATCGGTAATGTCATAACCTTGTTGTGTTCTGGATGCTAAATCCTGATATTTGGCAATAGTAGTATCAAGCTCTTTAAGGATTCCTCTATAATCAATCAATAATCCAAATTTTTTCTTTTCATGTAATCGGTTAACACGAGCTATAGCCTGAATTAAATTATGCTCTTTTAGCTGCTTATCGATATAGAGCACCGTATTTCGCGGTTCATCAAAACCAGTAAGCAGCTTATCAACAACAATAATTATTTTTAAATCTTCATCATTGGCAAAACGCTCTATAACCTGTCGTGTATATTCACGTTCCTCTTGATTGCCAACATTGTCTTTCCACCATTTCGTTACTTCTGGGATTTTAGATTCATCAACTTCAGTATTTCCTTCCCTTGTATCTGGCGGGGACATCACAACAGCCGATTCAAATAAGCCCACATCATCTAAATATTTTTTATAGCGAATCGCAGATAGCTTGCTATCGCAAGCAAGCTGTCCTTTTAAGCCCTCATCAATATTTTTTACAAAATGATGCGCTATATCCAGAGCAACAAGCTCAATTCGGTTTTCTGAGCGATAAATTTCGCCTTTCTTTGCATATTTTTTCTTTAAATCAGCCCGTTGTTCATCAGAAAGTTCCTCAGTTATTCGTTCAAACCAAGAGTCAATTGCACGGTCATTGACCATGAGTTCAGGACGTCTTTCTTCGTATAAAAGCGGTGTTACCATTTTATCTTCTACTGCACGCTGCATGGTATAAGCGTGGATGATAGACCCAAATTTATTCGTTGTTTTATCTTCTTTAAGCAAGGGCGTACCTGTAAAGGCAATGAAGGCAGCATTAGGCAAGGCCTGTTTCATGCGAATATAATTTTCCCCTCCTTGTGAGCGGTGGCCTTCGTCCACTAAAACGACAATATCACGACTTAAATTTTTGCATTGTGGCAGCTTGGCCGCGGTATTAAATTTTTGAATGAGAGAAAAAATAACACGTTCAGTGCCTTTGCTGATTTGCTCCGCCAGCCGCCTGCCGGATGTGGCTTTTGCATTTGAAAATTCTGTTTTTCCAGAAAACTCACCACCAGAATGAAAGGTATTAGATAGTTGTCTTTCCAGATCGACCCGATCAGTGACGACAACGATGCGACATTGTTTCAAACTGTCATGCAAAATGAGTGCACGTGATAAAAAGACCATCGTTAGGGATTTACCTGAGCCAGTGGTATGCCATATTACGCCACCTTCTCGACCACAATCAGGGGTATGTGTGTTAATTCGTTCAATTAGCCGCTGGATACCAAAGAACTGTTGATAACGTGCAACGATTTTCCCTGCTTTCTTGTCAAACAACATGAAATAACGAGTCATATCGAGTAATCGTTGGGGTGATAATAAACTGATAAGAAGTTTATCTTGTCCTGTTACAGCTAATTGTCCTTGCGAAATGAGTTTTTCAAACCAAACTCTATTGGTTGCTCGCCGATGGTTAAAAAAGCCGTCTATTTGTTGAGAGGTAAGTGCTAAATTTTTAATTTGATTAAATTGATTCTCGTTTATATCTTCGTCTCGCCAAGTCGCCCAAAATTTTGCATCTGTTCCTTGTGTTCCATATAAACCGTCAACACCATTAATGGATAATAAAAGTTGGCTATAGGCGAATAACTGAGGGATTTCGCTTAAACGCTGGTTACGTAGATGTTGTGATATTCCTTCTTCAATCGTTGGGCCTTTCTTTCCATCAGGACGCTTCGCTTCGATGACCGCGAGTGGTATGCCATTCACGAAGCAAACAATATCAGGACAACGGGTTTGCACACCACCAGCACCCAAAATAGAATATTCCTCTGTAAATAAAAAACTATTATTTTGGATATCATGCCAATCAATCAGCGGAATAGTCGGATTTATTTTTTTACCACCAACAAATTCAGTGACAGTAATGCCATATAAGATGTGGTTATATATCCGCTCATTTGCTTTGGTTAATCCCTCATTTAATGCGGGTGTACTAATTTCTGCAACAATGGCATCAATCGATTTATCAGATAGCGGATACTCTTTTCCTGCATATATAAAACGGCGTTTTCGTAATACATCATATAACGCAGCTTTTAAGACTACTTCACTGGGTTTATTCTCACGTAAAGTTAATGCTTGCTCTGGAGATAGAAAAGTCCAACCTAAATTGTTGAGAACAACCAGCGCAGGTATTTTTGCGCTGTATTCTTCTTGAAAACGAGGTAATTGGGTCATAGTTGCCCCTTATTTTTTAACCAGTCCCTTCCTTTCTCTGTGATAGCATAAGCTTGATTTGGATGATTTCGTACCTCTGGATGGGTATACGTTATCAAACCTTCTTCACACATAGGTACAAGTTGTTTCGTTTTTAAAGCACTCGCGTTTCTATTAAGAATAGTCGCCATTTGATCTGCAGAATACGAGTGATGTAGGCATAACTTCAAAATGATGGGCTTTATCTGACGAGACTTTGGAGTCAAGCGCTCAATTGCCTCTCGCAAAGCATCCGGTAAGTGGCTGCTATTTCCATCGAGGTCACTACCATTTCGATTGAGGTCATTACCATTTGCCATGAGGTTACTATCATTTCTATTGAGCTCATCTCTATTTTGATGCTCAGAAGGATGATAGCTCATCAGCAAATGGGTTGGTTTATAATAAGTATTACGTCCACTTCCACCTTTTTCAATCAAATGGTATTGTTGCCAGAGGCGACCAAGTACTTTACTTGCTGCCAGCGTATCTAAGTCTGTAATTGCCCGCAGAGCCCCATTGTCTATGGCACCCACCTCTCTAATTAAGACCAACGCTTTGGCTTCATCGGAACTTAAATTCAAGTCTCTAAACTGCTTTAACCAAAGCAACTGCTCTTCATTCATCAGTTGATGGAGTAAAAAGGTTGCTTTAAAGTAGTTATTTTGTCTATTCGATAATAATATAGGCTTAGTTAAACCCGCATCGTTTAGTAAACGCTGCATCGTACGAAACCCGGTTCCTTTCGTTTCTGCAAAATCCAAGTCATATAAAACATGAGAAAGGATTGGGTTTCTTAACTCAGAGCCGGTATCATCATATTCGTCCAAAGACTTCAAAGAATAACCTGCATTTCGGATCTCAAGCCGATTGCTATAGCGCACAACGATTGTTGGCTGGTGGACATGGTAATCTCGATGCATCACTGCGTTCACAATCGCCTCGCGAATCACTTTTTGAGGCAAGAAAGGCTGATCAGAGCGTTGTAGCTGTCCTTCTTCTAAACGAAAATAGCGAGGCATATCATCTAAAATCACATTTTCAAGTTTAGGGATAAGGGTTAATAATGGTTCTCGCAGATCAAGAGAGTACTGAAAACGTTGGTCTGGATCTTCTACCCATTCAGTGCCTGCAACTCGAACATAATCTACACGCACAGCGGGTAATAATCCGCGTAAAGAAAGTGTTTTCCCAAATAAAAGTAACCCGGAAATATTGGGGATATACTCGCCGCCATGTTTTTTAACAACACGTAAAGCCCGCAGTAATCCTAGATCATCAGTTTGCAATTCCTCGGCATTAGGCCGAACTTTTGCACGTAATTTTCTATACAGGGCGATAGCATTTTCATCTAAATCATCGAGAGAGGTATCCGGTAAAATAATTTGTTCATAACTAGAGCCAGCCTTCGCTATTAAAATAGGCTCTAGCTCTTTTTCAGTGCATTCATAATCACCGTTTGCGCCGCGTCGCCAGACGCCTGTTTTACGCTTGTTATGTTTATCAGGTTTTCCAATAAAACGGCATGGTTTTGCGTTAGGCTCAAGTTCATGTGCAAAAACACCAATCACTGATTTGCCATCAAATTTTTCGTGCTTACATTCAATGCGGATGGGATGTTCAAATTGTGTTCGGCAATTATTTTGTAGTTCACCTAATAACTTGTCGATATTTTCAACACCACTAACCCAAAATGTGCTATGTTCAGAATCTGGTTCAACAATACCGAGAAGCAGCCACCCTCCACCTAAACCAGGTTCGTTCGCAAAAGCACAAATGGTTTGCATCACCGAAGGCCCAATTTCACTGGCGCGTTTAGCTTCGATACGTTGATGCTCATCTAGTTGAATGAGTTCGTTTAAAATTAGTTCAACTGTCCATGTCATGATATAAATCTCTTTTGGATAGTAAAGAAAGGAGTCTTTTGATTGAAAGGCATCATGCTCCCCATACGTTAGCGGATAAAGAGTCATAAAATGCTAAATTTAAGGGATATTTTTTATCCCTTAAAGCTGCTAATTGATTGGCTTGTTGAATAATGTATTTGTTTCCTTGATTGGATGGGTCTCCGTATAACCCTATATACAATTTAGGGAATTTACCTTTACCTATCTTTTTTAAAATGTGATTATCATTTTCAGCGAGGGAATGTCCATAAATAAAAACACAAGGCTCTTTTTGCTTGCAGTTTGCGATCAGGCTCTTATAGCTATGGTAAAGATACGCATGATGTTCAATTTTAGCCATTTTTTCTTGGCTAGTACCTTCTGTTACAAACAATGGAAATTCATTGTTTTCAAGTGATTCACGGATTTGATCAATAAGCCGAACACCACTTCTGAGCCAGGTGTATTTTCTTAATTCATATCCTGCATCGAATAAATGAAGTGCACCATGTAGATAGTGAACGCGTTGCTGTCCTGAGTTAGAGTGACCTTGCCAAATGACATATGAAGTATCAAATTCATCTTCAACATTTCCAAAACCATCATTTTTGCTTATTTTGTTTGATGCTTCATCAATAAAATCGCTGGAATGCATTAGAACCCAATAAAGAAGCAAGTCATAATTAAGTGTATAAACTTGTCCAGAGGTTCCTTCTCCAAGGAAATAATTAATAAACTTCTTACAGTGCAGATACTGCGTTTCTGAAATGTCAGATGGGATCTTCGGGTGATTTTCTGAAATAGTCTGAATTAAAACTTCTTTTAAGCAAGCAATATGTGCTTCTATTTTTTTTGTGGATGCTTGACTATTTGGCACGTAAATAGGCAATAGACAAATGCCATTACCGAGTGCTTTGAGAATAATTTCGAAATCTTGTGTATTAAAAGCTTCAAAAGCCTGTTTTAATTCTGGTGTATTAGAAAAGTCCGCTTTGTTATATAAAGAGTAATAATGAAAAATATCGGGGAAACAGCCTATACTGAAACCATTTCCTAGAATTAAATGCCGTTTAGAATAGTTTTGTGAATCAATAATAGCTTCTTCAAAGGAAATTAAGTTAAGCATTGTTTATCTCCGCTACTTTAACTCGTTTTTTCCCCGTTAAAAGTTGCTGCATTAATGCTTTTTTTTCTTGTTTTAAAGAACATAGTTTTTGTTTTAACAGTTCAATTTCACGATCAGCGGTAGAAAGTACTGAAGCAATTTTTTCTTGCTCTTCAGAGGAGGGTAACGAGATAACAAGATTAGCAAATATTGAAATCCAGTGTCGCTGATGTCCTCCAATAGGATAATTTAGTATTTGCATTGCTTCGAATATATACTTTATCGAAACGCCTTCTTTTGCTTCTAAGATTTTCATTGCACTAGACTTTGCTTTAAATGGAAAATTTACAAACTTACTAGCAGTGGTAAAGTCGTCAAATATAATTACTGGTAGATTCTTGTTAAATATTCCGAAATCTTCATTTGTGTAACCTAGTAAAAATGTTTTTCCAGCGGTTAATACGGGTACTTTATATTCATTAGAGTAATCAGAGGACTTCACAAGATAAGGTGTTGGTTGTTGGTAATCTAACAACTTGCCTAACTCTACTTTTTTCCACACACCATCAAATCCAGGAAAATGCTTTTTTCCAGTCAGCGATTGTTGCATTAACGCTTTTTTCTGCAGCTCACTGTTGGCTAATAACTTTTCGGCGGTGCTGATAGCTTTGTCCCATGTTGATAGGATTTCAGTTATTTTAATTTGTTCAGATAATGGAGGTAGAACTATTTCCAAACGATCAAATTCGCTTTGCCCAAGAGTTTTATTTCGTCCAGCTCCTCCAGGAGAAGCTAGTTCAAGAAGATTTTTCCCTAATTTTGTATTGAAAAGATATAATATAAAATCAACATTACATAGATTATTTTTAGGTCGATACATTGGAAATCTATGTGAAGCAATCATGCCTAATTCATTCTGAGTAGTTTTTGCAATCGCTTGTTCCCATGCAAAAACAATATTCAGTATTAAGCAGTTAGGTTCAATGTGAAAAACTCTCTTATTTCCTAGTAATTTTCCAGTAATTTTCCCTTTATAGAAAATTCCTTTTCCATGCGATCTTATGCCGATTTCTCTATATTCTTCATTCTTCATAACATTTACAGGAAGAACGACTTTTTCCAGAATTTCAGAAATTTTTCTTTTATTCCAATCGTTAGGAGTCATAGCCTAACTCCTTTAAATATGCTTCCATTTGAAGCTCAAGCTTGGCTAATTCTTTTTTTAGTATCATACGCTCAGCTCTAACCGCTATGAGATCAATTTCTTCTTCTTCCTCAAAGGTATCAACATAACGAGGAATATTTAGGTTGTAATCATTCCTTTTAATTTCATCTAGGCTTGCGAGATATGCATATTTATCAATAGATTGACGTTGATTGTAAGTTTCAATGATTTTATCAATATTGCCTTGAGACAATTGGTTTTGATTTTTGCCTGATTTAAATTCTTTGGAGGCATCAATAAAAAGCACTTTATCATCTGATTTTTGCTTTTTGAAAATAAGTATAGCTGCAGGAATACCGGTACCATAAAAAAGCTTTTCAGGTAAGCCAATCACTGCATCTAGTAAATTTTCTTCAATCAATTTTTGTCTAATTTTCCCTTCACTGGATCCTCTGAATAGAACGCCATGTGGCACAACCACGCCCATCCGACCTGTTTTAGGTTTAAGCGTTTCAATCATATGTAATATAAACGCATAATCACCTTTGGTCTTAGGGGGTATCCCTCGGCGAAAGCGGCCAAAATGATCGTTTTCAGCCTCTTCATGTCCCCATTTGTCTAGTGAAAAGGGTGGATTCGCTGTGACAATATCAAACAACATCAAATGCCCTTTTCTATCTAATAGTTTTGGATTTCTAATGGTATCGCCCCATTCAATTTTGTGATTATCCTCACCATGCAAGAACATATTCATCTTGGCCAGCGACCATGTAGAGCCAATCGCTTCTTGTCCAAAGAGCGCATAATTTTTTTTATGATGGTTTTCTCTAATCAGTCGACCACATTTCATCAATAAAGAGCCAGACCCACAAGCAGGATCACATATACTGTCACCGGGTTGAGGATCAAGTAATGTTGCCATCAAGCTGGATACTTCGGGAGGAGTATAGAATTCCCCGGCTTTTTGCCCACTACTGGCAGCGAAGTGTTTGATAAGATACTCGTAAGCGTTGCCAATAATATCGAGTCCTGCAACGCGAGAAGGTCTTAAGTTAAGTTCAGGTTTAGCAAAATCCTCTAGTAAATGTCTTAATATAGTGTTTTTCTGCTTCTCTTCACCAAGTTTATCGGTATTAAAACTGATATCTTGGAAAACACTTTTAGCGTTATCGCGTAGTTTGGTACCATTTGCTTCTTCTATAGCATGTAAGCACAGGTCAATTCGTTCACCATTGCCGGGTTCATGACGTCGTTCCCAAAGGTTTTTAAATGTTGCTTGAAATTGATCTCTAACAGAGCCATCTTCATTTTTAAGAATAATTTCAGGAATCACAAAACGCTCATTTTTCATCATTTCATGAATTAATTCCGGCTCATCACCATATTGTTTTTGATATTCGTCAAAATGATCTTGCCAGACATCTGATATATATTTCAGAAAGAGCATGGTAAGAATAAAATCTTTATAGGTATCAGCACTAATTGTTCCCCGAAAAGTATCACACGCTGCCATCAGCGCTTTGTTGATAGCGTCTTGATTAACAGGCTCGGCATTGATGGCTGTAGTGTTTAACGCATTGCTATTTAGCATGATGTAACTTCCTCTTCATTCAATTGGGTTTGGCTGATTTCATTAAGCAGTGTTTGCATAAGTAACTCACCATTAGCGATCATTTTGTCTGCTAACTGTTTTTCTTTGCTTATGGTTTTAGCTAATTCTATGATGGTTCTTTGTTGCTTCAATGTAGGTAAAATAATTGGTGTTGCTTCTAATACCTGTCTACGAATACTTGGCGTTGTACTACCCTCAGCATTACTGAGAAAATAGCGCTGTGCGATAGTTTGATTTAAAAACCAAGCTATGTATTCGGGTAAAACATCAGGAACATTTAAACGAATTACAAAGAATTGAGGTGCTGCCATCGCAAGACGCTCTTTTAGCTCAGCATCTATTAATGCGGCGTAATTACGCTGGCCACGTGCTGCGAATAAAATATCCCCAGACTGAAGTGATACCTGAGATTGGCGGCTAGGTAATATAGTCTCTATTACTGTGCTCCAGTTTACATTATATGTTTCATTAATGTCTTTCATTTGAACACAATAAATACCTGAATTTTTTAATTCGGGTATTTTTCCGCGAAATGAGTAGCCCGCACTAATTGTTGAGATGTTTATCAGTTCCAAAATATTTGCATCCTTAGTAATGATGTTTATAATTATTGCTGACAAAACAAATCATGTCAAATTTATTTTGCATCAATGTCAAGGATGTAACAATATCTGTCTTTAAAAAGGAGTTTATTTTATGACAGCAAGCACCCGCACTATAATCTCTACGCTAGAGCAATTGTCCTTGGAAGGGTATGTTTTCAGAGGACATGAAGATTTTAGGTATCAGTTAACACCCAGTGCTTTTAGAGAGCATTCGATTGCTCAAATGAAGAGAGACTTTAATATTCCCCCATCGATCCTTACTGAATGGCTCAATAGTGAAGAAATTAAAAAAGCTATAGCCTTATGGTATTCGTCCAATCCTATTCATTTGCAACATCCAGCAATATACTTATTAAAAGAATGGTGCTTATATATAATGCACTACAACCATTCTCTCCATCTTTTTGTTAAAAATAATCCCGATAACGTCTCTGAACAGGATGCTGCCAGCTTTTTATTACGTGACGCTGTGTATTGGCGACAGGAAACAACTTTTCAACAGATGTTCGAAAGATACCTCCCAACCATTATTAACCGCCACAGTTTAAAGGATGGCACACTCATTCAGCAAGCTAATCCCTATGAAGATCTGGCTGCTGTCGACGAAACACTGCCCCAACATTACGGGATTCCAACCGCAGCATTAGATTGGTCCCATAATTTTTATGTGGCTATTCATTTTGCGTTAGGAAAGAAGCGTGAGCAAAACTCCAAATTTCTTGCTTTATATGCTTTTAAAATCCTTGATCCCATATCGCCAGTTAAAATGCTTGATAGAAATATACATTTAAAAAACATTAGGGCAGAAAGGCAAGAGGGAACTTTTAGCTATTTTCGCCATCCGTGTTCTTTCTTTTTGCAAAACGGGGGCTTCCCATCATTAAATTATTTTAGCCAGCGCTATAAAAATCGATTAGAGATCTGTAGATTTGAACTTAAGGAGTTTTTGATTGAACGAACAGAAAGCAACTTATGTTACCTTAAAGGGCTATTGAAAGAGAGGGGGATAAGTAAGACGTATCTTTTTCCTGATGTGGTTGAGCAAACTGAACTCACCTCTTAATTAGCGGCACCAAAACGGCACCATCTGAGGACAATTACAGACGACGAAAGACTACTTCATATATTTTGCAGAAAGAACGATAGCCCAAAGTTGACATGGTTTTTCATAGTCTTTAGTGGTATTTCATGAAAAGAACAAAACGTATGGTAGCGGGTTCGATTCCCGCCGCCCCACCATATCGCGGCACTATAACGGCACCATTTAGTATTATTTGATTGGTCTAAGTGTCCCTGATTTAATTTGATTATCAATCCATTTTTTAGCTTTGTTAATTACATATCTTTTTGCTTCTCAAACGGGTTAAGTATTTACAAATTGATACTGTCGATAATCAACTCAGTATCTACACTGAGTGTCAGGCACACTCCAAAGTCCAATAATTTATCAAATTAGCGATTAGAGGATACGAGGAAACGAAGCAGAAGTCGTTTCGCATGGGGTACATCGACAAATGCATCACGTGCATGGAGAATAACGTGGTTATTGATAATCAGTAAATCTCCTGCTTTCAGAGTGAAGCGTAATTCAAGATCAGGGTGAGTGGCAAGACGATCATATAGGTCAAACAAAATTTTCGCTTCAGGATCAATTGTAACTCCCGGATGACGGTCTGCACTTCGGAAATAATCTGAGAGATAAACCGTTTTAAGTTGACCCTCATGGTGTGCACAAGGTGTTATCCAGACAACTGGGGGAGTTCCTGGTGCTTGTTCGTTGCGTAAGTCGAGTAATACAGGTTCAAACAATCGGTGTATCAGATGTGGTGACTCGCTGCGTAATGCATTGAATACAGAAACTGAACTCGTCAAGCGACTTTCCCCGCCTTGTGCCGCAGGTCGGATGGTAAGGAGCCCCAGTAGGTCAGCGCCGTCGCAATGAGGACGAAATTCCCGGTTAGTGAGGTAATTCCGTGCATAGTTATTATTTACCTCGGGGTGATTACATACTTCCCCAATGAGGTCATTTTGTGGGTTTTGGATGCCTAAATGGCCAAATTGACTGCCGAAAATTGCCATGAATAATTTAGCGCGTGCTATTGACCAACGCTCAATCGGAATACCGCGGATCAGGATAAAGCCTCGACCTTTAAACAATGCAGTGCAACATTCATCAATAAGTAATTGTAAATTGACATTACCCCAGTCTCCTGGCCCGATTTCATCAAGGCTGATATCTACTGCTTCCACTTCATCAACTAAAGTATCTATAGCGTTGGTTTCAGCTAAAGACAAATGATGGGCGAATGTTTCAGGACTTCCAATTTCCTTAGCCTTCCAGGCGCATTCTCCTTTAAGCTCTTGTGTAGGAATTGACGTATGCTTTCTGGTAAGAAAATGAATGCCTTGTTCTAAAATGGTATATGTTTTCATACGTAGGTTTCTTTAGGTTCGGTACCTAGAATCAATGCGCTCAAGTTTTCGCAGAAAAGTAGGCCAGGCAAATGTCCCCAAGGTTCCATCGTACCAAGCGCGACTCATTTTTTGAACTTTTTCAGGAATACCCTGTATCGGTTTATTTAGTTCTCTGCTATGGGTTGTGGCGCGCAACTGCATGGAGCAGGCAGATTCTAAGTAGTAAATCAGTAACCAGGCAGCCCCACAGTTAGGTCCCACCGCTAATGTTCCATGATTGCGAAGCAGCATGAGATGTTTGGAGCCTAAATCAGCAACCAGCTGTTCCCCTTCGTGAGAATCAAGTACAATACCTTCATAGTCATGATAGGCAAGCTCGCCACCAATGATCATGGCATTCTGCGTTAGTGGTAATAGCCCTTCTGCGCAGACAGAAAGCGCAACACCATCTAGGGTATGAAGATGGATAATGCATTTTGCATCGTCACGTGCCTTATGGATTGCACTGTGGATGGCAAAAGCTGCTGGATTAATCATTTTGCTTTCCGACTCAATCACATTGCCTTCTACATCAACCTTTATCAGGCTTGAAGCGGTCACTTCTTCAAACATCAAGCCGAATGGGCTTAGCAGGTAATGGTGTTTGCTTCCAGGTACTCGCATTGATATGTGAGTGAAGATCAAATCGTCCCAACCTTTCCAGGCAACAAGACGATAGAGTGCAGCTAAATCGACACGTGCGGCCCATTCGTCAATAGTCATACCTCTAGGGCACTCTTTATAGTATACCCCTGCAGTAGTCATTTCTACCTCCTCCTGCCCAGAGCTTTAACGTATGGTGAAAATGAGCTTATGAGAAACGACTTTTTCCCATCCTTCTCTCATGAAATATAGCATGTATTTTCAAGCTAAGGGGCGTGAGCGAAATAATTCCGGTTTTGGAAAATTCACGATCATATTAATAATGGGGTCAGGCCTTGAATTGTGAATTTCAATTGAAGATTGATGGAGTCTATTGACGCTCAGAATGGAATGAATTAAAAACACTCAAGGAAAAGATAATTAATAGTCCAACATGGCAAGATCACTGCGAATAGAGTTCCCAGGAGCGTTGTATCATATCACCTCAAGAGGAGATGGTCAGGAGCGTATCTACATTTCAGAGGAAGATAGAAATCTATTTTTAAAGACATTTTCTGAGGTATGCTTAAGATGTGGTGTCTATACTCAAAGATTTAATCGAACCCACAATCGCGTGGGGCACGTTTTTCAAGGACGATTCAAAGCAATATTAGTTGATAAAGAGGGTTATTTGCTTGAGTTATCAAGATACATTGTATTAAATCCTGTACGCGCAAAAATGGTTACTTCACCAGATGAATGGAAATGGAGTAGTTATCAAGCTACGACATTAAAAGAGTCTAAACCCAATT
Source organism: Legionella sp. PC997 (assembly GCF_014109825.1). NCBI lineage: Bacteria > Pseudomonadati > Pseudomonadota > Gammaproteobacteria > Legionellales > Legionellaceae > Legionella > Legionella sp. PC997. Next base: position 3,511,803 of record NZ_CP059576.1, on the reverse strand, counting down.
GGTTGCATACAGATAAAATTCTTTGTTTATTTAGTGAAGATGTGGCCGTAGCCATTCATAAATATCGAGAATTTGTCATTGATGGAATAACGAGTAAGTCACCATGGAGTGATTTAAAAAAACAAATTTACTTGGGAAATGATGAGTTTATTAATGAGATGTTGAAAAAAATCGACCCTCAAATGAATCTAATAGATATTCCAAAAACTCAATATGAACCAGAGAATTACACTTTAAAAGAGATAGAGCAAAAGACCAGTACAAGAAATGAAGGAATTCAAGTTGCGTACAAAAGTGGTCAATTTAGTTTAAAAGAAATTGGAGAATATTTTTGCTTGCATTATTCTAGTGTGAGTAAAATAGTCAAAAATTACGACTATAGTTTCGAAAATTCACAATTCAAGGCCTGACCCCATAAGTGTGCAAGGCCTGACCCCGTAAGTGCGTAAGCTTTATCGTTTTACTCATCATCCAATGTCCTTAGGCACTTCGCCTCAATCGCTTGTTAGATCCCAGGTAATTAATAAGTCCTTAATGTAATTAATTTATAATAAAACAGTATTCCCTATAAACCCGCGCATGATTACCTTGCGTTAGGTAACAAGAAATTTTCGATACTATCCTCAAATCATAAAAACTCCCCATTAATGTTGGCTTAATAAACTAAATGTATAATTATCGCTTAATTCGCTCAATAATCGCCCTTGATGACTCAATTTAGAGATTACATTTATGTTTAATAAAATAGTAGAACAACGACTTCAAAGCGTCTTAAATGATTCTAACCGAGAAGAGTTTAATGCTGTTATTGCAGACTCCTCTAAACTTGAAACACCAGGAGAGGAACTTCAATTCCTCCTAGCTTATTTAAATGGAATGATTGGAGAGGATAAAAATAATGCAATTGTAAAACTCATGGGTGAGCTCTTGAGTAGCTATTTAATCTTTATCAATCCCTCCAGAGAATATTGCCAAAAATTAGACTTGATATTGAAAGGTTATCAATCGAATGTTGGTAATAGTTCAGTTTACACTGCGCAACTGAAACAGATGAGGATGAATTTATTACAACAAATAAAACTAAAGGATACATCGGAATTCAAATATACGCTTTTGACAAATATGAGTCTGAGTGCGTGTGTGCTCATTACTCGGGGATTGCTGGCAAAAAATAAATCTTTAGAAGGCGCCTACATTGATTTAATAATTGAAAAATTAAAAAAAATCTCACCTACAGATTTAGAAAAAACCCCAGTTCTACGGCAAAATTATCTGATTTTAATCAAGGAATTGAAAAAAGCAAATTCAGACAATCATCTTTCCTCCTTGGAAAATTTAGCTCGTCCCGTAGTATTGATGCAAATCGGAGATATAGCCCAGGAACAAGTTGAAAGTAATAATCAAAATATAAGTGCAATTGAAAAGGTAATAAGCAACATAGAAATACCGGCTGATATCGGAATAAATTTAAAGAACCTTAAAAAATACGGTAAAGAGGTGCAGGAACTTGAAGCAGAATTAAAAAATATTGAAAAACTTTTATTAGAGGAAAAACAAAAAGAGCAAGTCCACCTCAAATATTTTGAGGAAGCAGAAAAGATATATTCTGGAGAGGACTTAAGCAATTTTAAAAAATTAGGCGAAATCTTGCTCGAAAAGAGTTTAGAGGCAGTGAAATTAAGTCAGTCAAGATATCAAGAAATCAATAGCCGCATTGTAGAATTTTCTAAACGAGTTGCACACCTGAGCTCGCAGGCAGAGAACGATCATAAGGTAGTAAATAAAAAACATGAAGAAATTGAACAAAATTATAAGGAATTTTATTCCGATCAGGAAAACGCCTTAGCCCAATTAGAAATTGTAAAAGCACAACATAATGAAAGACTTAACTTTTTAAAAGAAAATAATTTGCTCGATAATTCGCAAGATTTACACGATGCTATAAAAATATTTGATGAGATAGACCATGTCAATGCAGCTTTTAAAGAAGCTGCGCTTAAATTTGCAGAAGAATTACGTTCTTTTGACCCATCACAGGACCTAGAAGAAAAAAGGCAAAAAATAGCAAAGCTTTCAGATGAACTGCTTGAGCTCTCTCAGCGATTCCCGATGCAAGATACTTTACTGCGTTTAAGAAAACATTTGGAGAATTTGAGTCAACAAGTCAATTCAAGCATTAGAAGAATCAGAGAAAATCAGCGTAGTTTCGCTCAACAGGGTGAATCTGCAAAAAGTGAACAACAAGAAATAGAAAAAAAAGCGGAAACTAGTGAGGAAGAGATAAATCGTTTATTAACAGAACAGAATAAAAATTGGGGGGATTTAAAATTATCTCTAAAAAATCAAAGCGCTGAAATAGACAGTAAAACGAGCGCTATCGAATCAGCTTCCAAGAGTAATAAGGAGAGGATAGATAGCCTGGGTACTTCTATCTTTTGGTATGGGTTACCCATTATCCGCTGGTTTTTTGGTGATCGGTTAAAAGCCTTTCAAGAGGAAAGAGAAACTCTCTCGGCGACAAATAAAACCTTAGGCCAACTAGAATCTAGTTTGCAAAAAATAAAAAAAGAAGCAGATAAAATTGCTTTTAGTGAAGCTCCAGTCAGAGATTTTACTTCTCTGCAAGGTGCATATAGCGAGTTGGAACATTTGGAGAAAAAGGAGTCATTTAACCAATATATTCCTAGTCTTTTTTCGATTGCAGAATCTAAGTACGTTGAAGTTCTTGAGCGAATAGCTGAGCTTACAAAGGATAGGAATGAACTTTTACATCAGTTAGAAATAAAAACAGCCGTTGTAGAAGATTTTACCAGGAAGGTAGCAGAAATTCAGAAAAAAATAGACTTGTTAGAAAGTCACAAAGAAAGAACATTGACAGATCTGCTCATTGAAGAGCATGGGAAGGAAGAAGAAGGTATTGATCTGACTCAAATAGGAAACAAGCAATTTCTCCTACACCTCCAATCAAGTGCTGAAACAGGTAATTTAGACCAAATTAAACTAATTATGGAACACTGTATTCATCTTGATGCCCCAAGCTCTAACGGTAATAATGCGTTACATTTTGCCGCTCATAAAGGTGAAGTTGGAGCTGCAAGCTTGTTGTTAAGCAAAGAAGAGCCATGGCACTCTAAAAATAAAGACGGTAATACCCCCTTACATTTTGCCGCTTTAGGGGGAAAACCTCAAATGGTTGAGTTGTTCTTGGCTAATCTCAGGGATAAGGATAGTAATTTTAAAAATTATAAAGGGAATACTCCTTTACATCTAGCTGTTGCAAAAGGAAATCTTGAGATAGTTGACCTACTACTCAGAGACTTAAAAACTAAAAATCTGGAGTGGAATCTTTCTAATGCTTCCGGGCATACTCCCTTAGATTCAGCCGTTTTCCTGGGAAAAACGGTGGTTGTGAATTTATTAATAGATGATTTAATAGAGAGAGGCGTTCACACTCAAGCCACCGATCAATTTAACAATCTGTTGTTCATCGCCTATAAAAAATACTCCGAGGCTGAAGAACCTAATAAAACAGAGAAAAGAAACAGTTTTGAACTCATTATTCAAAGGTTAAAGGAACAAGGAGCTCGATTTGATTTAAGTAAACAGGATAGTGCTGGAAATAATATTTTTCACCTGGCTGCGAAGAATGGAGATATTCAACGTATTAAAGAATTAACCAACCAGGATAAAAGCTTATTGAGCCAATTCATGAGTAGTCCAATTGATTTTTTTGTGAGTAACCCGATTAATAAGGAGAATCCCGAGGGTAAGACACCACTGCAATTAGCATTAGATAATGATCATCTTCATGCAGTTCGCTTATTGATTCTTTCTGGAGCAAAGATTGACAAACAAACTTTTGCAACAGAAAAAGGAAAACTGTTTCTCGCAGAAGTATCGTCTACAGAGAATAAGGAAATATATGCCAGGTTCCTCAAAGAGGGATTAATAACCTCTCCAACCCAGAAGGGAATAGGCTCATCAGAATTGGCAGAGAAAACTTCGACAGTAGATGACAATGCGGAGTTGGCAGAAGATAATGACGAACCCAACGCGCAAGAAAGATTAGAAGAGGAAAGGTTAGGGAGAGAAAGGGAAGTAAGCGTTCAAAACAAAATAAAAGATATTGGTTCAATGGATTTTAATGAAAAAAGAGTGAGGGATGCATTGATAGGAGAAATAAAAGCCGCCCCACTTCAGGATAAATCGCGCTTGGCCAATGCCAAAGATAAAAATGGAAATAATCTCTTACACGTTTTAATTAATAATAAGGAAGAAAAAGCAGTTAAAGAGATTTGTCAAT